>JAUIMA010000401.1 GCA_030432675.1 Candidatus Hydrogenedentota bacterium
CGCTGACTCGGGATAGCGCAGACCTGTCGCCGCTTCAATCTCCCTTCGGAGAGCCGCCACATGGCCTTGGAACGCCTCGGCGGCCGTGGGGCCTTCGCAGAGTATTTCGTAAGTACCCCATTGCCGCAAGACCCACCGTCCGCTGATGGGGTCCTTTTGTGGAAACGATGCCAGGGCACCACGGGCCAAGGCCCACCGCAGGAACGGCAATTCCGTATTCATCACCGCCCCCAGACGCAAGCCCTCTACCTGGGTTGTTTCATCATAGATCAGCGTGCCTAAGGCCTCGTCAAAGGTGGACTCGCGACCGTGCTCTTGTCCGTACGTAAAGGAAAAATTAGCCCCCCGCAGATCGGCTCCGCGAATATCCATGTGGTCGGTACTGAAAGCGTAGACGGTCGCGCCACGCAAATTGGCCTGCCGAAAGTCCGCCGCCTGCAGCCCTCTCCCGACGAAAACTCCTTCAAAGTTACTCCGATGAAACTCCACACCGGAAACGCGATGCCCCAGGTGAAAGCCCCAATCGCTGAAATCACGAAAGTCTATTTCGCTCAACTTCGCGTTCTCAAAATTGGCGTCGCGCAGCACTGCCCCATCCAGTCGGGCTCCCGTCAAATCCGCCCCCCGAAAGTCACCGTGGGACAGATTCATTCCCCGAAGATCCAGACCGCGCAAATTGCTATCCCGAAAATCGATCCCCGACAAACTTCGGCACAATTGCCGCTCTTCACCCGGAAGGCTGTTGCGGATAGACCGCGACTCCCGCCAGGAGAGCACCTTCGCATCGGAGTCCGTCGGCTGCCCCATCACCCGACGAATACGTTCTACCTGAGACGCGACGGCGGCCTGCATCGTATCTCCGCCAAACATGGGCGTACCCGAGTCCACCTGGTAGACTAAGACCGCACCGCGAGGCGTTTGATTGAGTTCCATATACCGTCGGGTCCAAGTCAACACCTCGTTGCCGTACATGGAAAACAAGACCCCTGCACAGATGCTGCCGCAAACGATAAAGGTACCTACTTCAACCACGTACGCCTTAATCCAATCTTTCATGATCTAATATCCTACTGTCCATAATAACGGCGGGCCATGCGCCGATAATGCTGGTCTTCGTGGTACTGTGCAATATTCAGTAAGAATTCATCTGCCACGGCCGTGTTCAAGGTTGCGGCTAACGTGATAGCGCCTCCCAAGTTTTCGTGGTAGATACGGGGATCGAGAAGGAGTTGCCGGGCGCGGGTGTCACCATGGGTCGATGCAAGGGTAAGCAAGACTTCCGCCCGCTCTGGAGCCAACGTGTCTGCCCCGAGCTCTTGGTCTATCCGAGCGAGAATTTCCGGAAAACGATGACGAATCGCGTCGCTTTCGATCATCTTCAATTGGGTATTCATCAGATCATAGGGATAGTCGAGTTCCGTCAGCTCCGGATCGCGAAAGGACAACACGGCCTCAAGCGCCCTCGGTGACGCCATATAGCGGAGCACCAGCAGCGCAGTCTCCCGCTCAAAGTCCGTGCGAGAACGGTCATCAAGTATGCCACGCAAGTGCACCACGCCCTTGTCACCATAGGAGGCGAAGGCATACATAAGGGCAAAACGCGACTCAAAGTCGAACACATTCCCGCCAATCTGCATGGCGGTCAATTGGCTATCCCACAAGGCATTTATGGTTTCTGAATCGGTGCCGGACGTATCGTTTTCTGCCGCCCATTTCTCCAGCGACAGCATGAAGTATTGCTTGCTCAGCGCATTATGTTTCGCCTCCAGATCCGCCAGCTCCTCACGCAGGTTGGTGGCCTCATCGGTAGCAATACCGTCGTCAATGCTTTCTAGGCCCGTGGATGAAGGCGGCATCGAACGTTGTGCAGTGGCTGCGGCCACACTGACTTCAGCCCCCACCGCAGGGTCTTGGCCACGCCAATGCCACGAAATACCAGCCGCAAGGACAAGTGTGGTAATCCAGACGCACCCCAAACAAAATACCCGTCTCATACCCTGAACGCCTCCTGAAAGAACTGTATGCTGCCCAATGCCGATATACTATTGGAGCATTTTTCAGAGCATAGGTCAACTGGCTTTAGAGATTGCTCCGGCGCGGCACGTATTTCTTCTTTTTCTTCACTTCCGGCGGGTCCACCTGCTCTTCCGCCATCTGGCGAACGGCCTTGACGTGCTGGGTGTAGAGTGCTTCCGGTATCTCCGCGAGGAAGCGGCTGGACTTCGAGATTTTTTCTTTCCCGTTTTTCACACGCGAAAGGGCCTCGAACATCGTCACGTGGCGCTTGCCCCGGGTGAGGGCGACATAGAAGAGTCGACGCTCTTCTTCGATGTTGTTTTCCTTAAGGCTTCGCTCGTGGGGCATAAGCCCGTCTTCCAGGCCCATGAGAAAAACGAAGGGAAATTCCAGCCCTTTGGCGCTGTGGATGGTCATGAGCGTCACCCCCGTCTTGCGACGCTCATCTTTCCCAAATCGGGCCTGGTCCGTATTGAGGTGACTCTCGTCGAGAAAGTTGCTGAGGCTTGGCGTTTCCGCCTTTTCCTCATACTCACCAATGGCCTTGACCACGACCTCGATATTGTTCCAGCGATTACTCACCTGCTGGGGTGTCTTGCAGGTGCGTACGAGTTCTCCGTGGTAATCGATAGAGGCTACAAGATCTTCCACGATTTCCCGGAGGGTGCCGTCTTTTTCCCGAAAACGCTTGCGGAATTTGTCGAGCAGCCGAAGAAAATCCCGTAGCCCCCGCTCGGTCTTCTGCTCTTTAAATTGACGCACCCGCTCGTCCGGATTTTCACCCAGGGCCAACTGGACGGGACCGCCGTCGATGCCGTTCTTCAGCAAGTGGGCGGTGGCCTGTCCGAGGGATAGCTTTTCGTCGCGGCAGAGTTCGTGAATCTTGTGGAGCGTTGCATCGCCGATGCCCCGTCGCGGCATATTGACCACGCGCAAGAAGGCGGCCTCATCACGGGGGTTCACAATCACCTTGAGATAGGAGATGATATCCCGCACTTCGGCCCGCTCGAAGAAGTCTTGCCCCCCCACCACGATATAAGGGATACCTGCCTGACGCAGGGTCACTTCCAAAGGACGGGATTGCTGGTTGGAGCGATAGAGAAAGGCGAAATCACTATAGCGTGCGCCCGTGCGCGACTGGATGAAGCCCATCCATTTCAGGGCCTCTTCCGCTTCTTTCTCTTCGTCGGCGCAGACGATCCAGTCCAACTTCCGCCCCGCCCCCAAATCGGACCAGAGCTTTTTATCGCGGCGCACCAGATTATTCTTAATCACGGCATTGGCCGCACCGAGAATGGTCGTGGTGGAGCGGTAGTTCTGATCGAGGGTCACGATATGGGCGTCGGTAAAGTGCTTGTCGAAGTCCAGAATCATGCTGGAGTCGGCACCACGCCACGCGTAAATCGATTGGTCGTCATCCCCCACCACACAGAGATTCCGGTGCTCCGAAACCAGGCGGCGGATCAGCTCGTACTGGACTTTGTTCGTGTCCTGGTATTCATCGACCATCACATAGCGAAACGCACCGCGGCAGACCTCAAGGAGATCGGGGTGCTCGTCCCAGAGCTTAAGGGTGAGCAGCATGAGATCGTCGAAGTCGATGCTGTTGGCCGCCCGCAAGGCCGAGTGGTAGCCCTCGTACACGTCGGCAAAATTCTCCACGTACTTTTCGTCGTTCGCGTTTTCTACCGGCAAGGGCTTGTTGGGGTCCGGGGCCTCATTGGCATTCTTCATCAGACTGATGCGTGATTGGAAGGTGCCCGTGTCGAAGGTCTCGGAGCTGTGTAGATCTTCCACGACCCGGCGCAGCAGGGTCCGGGAGTCGCTGTCCCCGGCAATGCTGAAGTTCTTCCGGTAGCCCAGACGGGTGATGTGTTTCCGCAAGACCTGGAGGCAATAGCTGTGGAAGGTGGAAATGACGATGGTGTCGGCTGTCTTCTTCCCCACCAGCTCGGCCACGCGCTCGCGCATCTCGGTGGCCGCCTTGTTGGTGAAGGTCACGGCGAGAATCTGACTGGGCTCCGCCAGATTCGAGGCGAGAATATGGGCAATGCGCCGGGTAATCACCCGCGTTTTTCCACTACCGGCCCCAGCGAGCACGAGCAAGGGCCCTTCGGTGTGGCGGGCGGCTTCCCGTTGACTGGGGTTCAGGCCTTGGAGGAATTTTCGGGTGGGGGACACAATCAGCCTTCACATCGGGTAGGGCACAGCTAAGTCGAAGGCGGGATTGTAGCAGTCTCCAGCGGCTGGGTCTACTTGACTTTTCCGATGGGCCGGGTTTAGAAGCCCCAGCGACTCCGGTCAATACGATATCCCAGCAGCGGACTCTTTCGCGGCGCGCCACAATGGCTGCATTCCACGACGTCAGGGGGATGAATTTCTTCGCACTTGTGGCAGCGCCACCGAGGTGCTAAAGCTTTTTCCGGGAGTGACTTAGGGGCATCCATACTTGAGAGCTCGGGAGCAGGATGGGGGCGTTCAACATCGGCGATGAACTGTAGGAGCCGCTCTCTGGAAATGTACCAGTGCGCCCCCACGCGTTTTCCTGGCAATTCCCCCCGGGAGAATAGCCTTCCCACTTCCGCTTCGGGGAGGGCAAGCAATGCACTCACATCCGTGATGGTCAGAATCTCTTTTTCCATGGCCCCGTCTCTCCGTTCTCGATCAAATGTACCACGGAATCGGTAAAATGGAAAGGCGATTTTGGTGGAATCCGACCTGCTGAGCCGTCCCGGAGCACGCCCCCACACACAAACCGCTAAGACGAAGCCTTGGAGGACTTTGCCTGCTTCTCCACGGCGCTACGCTGGGCCCCCAGGGCGGCGATTTCCTCAGGCTTGGGGGTGCTGCGGTAGCGGAGCATGCCCCACTGGCGATACCACTGGGCGAGCAGGCGACGGGTGCCGTCTTCGTCGTCCGCTTCTTCCAGCATGCGCGCGAAGGCGTGGGCCGTGGTATCTACGCTGCGGCGAAGCTGGAGGCGTTTGTACACCCAGCGGTCCATGCCCGAAAGCTGTTGCTGCAACTGTAGCTGCACTCCGTCTTGCGTCCCCCCCCTGCGCCGACCACCCTTGCGCCACCGCTGGCGGATTTCCCAGAGCAGGAACAGGACCAGTCCGACGGATACGACGAACCACCAGGCCCATTGAAGAAAGCCGATAAGGCCCCACACCGCATCGCGCAGCACTTCTTTGAATGTGGCCCAGGAACCTTCTTTCACCGCCGAGATAAAACGCCGCACAGTGAGGCTGAGCATCTTCCAGAAATCCCGAACGCCCCCCGTAATCTCTTCGCCCGCGTTGACAGGCAATCCGTTCGCCGGCGTTGCTTCGACGATGAACCAGCCTTCTTCGGGGTCCCAGGCCTCTACCCAGGCATGGGCATCCCGATTGCGCACGACCCAGAAGTCGGCAAAAGGATGCTGCTCCCAAACCCCCACGCCCGTCACGTAGCGCGCCGGGACTCCACTGGCCCGCAGCAGCAATGCCGCGCCCGTGGCAAAGAACTCACAGTGGCCATTGGGAAGGGGATCGGAAAACAGAAAATACCGCATCGCAGCCGTATTGTTGGGCACTTCAATGCCCAACTCATAGTCGTAGTTCGACGTAAAATATTGGGTGATGGCATTGGCCTTGCCCAAGACCGTTTCCTGGTCACCGGCCACTTCTTCCGCCAGCGTGTGTAAATCGGCGCTCAGATCGCTCGGCAGCGCCAAGTAGTCCTCTCGCTCCTCCGGCGTCAGGGGCGAGACGGGAGGCTCCACGCTCGACAGCACATGATAGGGCCGCCCGAGCAATTCGGTCGAGGCCTGCACCACGAGGGCATCGTTTACGACGACATAACCAAACTGCGTGCCGACCCAGCCGGTTCCTTGTGGCGTAAAAATGGCCCGGTCGATACGGTCGTCGGGATAGACCACCATATCCGACGCCACCGCGTCCGCCTCCACCC
>JAUIMA010000402.1 GCA_030432675.1 Candidatus Hydrogenedentota bacterium
AGTGGCCTTCACAGACAGCCCGGAAGAATACGTCTCCTACGAAGTGCGGCCCAACTTTAAGGTCCTCGGACCCCGCTTCGGGAAGAACGTCCAGCAGGTCCGCAAGGCCCTCGCCGGTGCCGATGGGGCGGCCCTTGCGGCCCAGGTGCAGGATGGCGGTATCACCATCGACGTGAATGGTAAACCGGAAGTGCTCACCGCCGATGAGGTGGACGTGCGCCTCACGCCGAAGGAAGGCTTCGCCGCCGCCCAGGGCAAGCAGTTGGTGGTGGTCATCGCCACAGAAATCACCGATGAGCTTCGGAAAGAAGGCCTGGTCCGCGAAGTGGTCCGCGCCCTGCAGGACATCCGCAAAGAGCAAAATCTCGCCTACGACGCGCGCATCGCCGTGACCTACGCCACCGACGATGCATCGCTGAACGAGGCGATTGATGGTTTCCGCGAATATATCGCCCAGGAAGTGTTGGCCAATTCGCTGGTGAGCGGTGCGGCTGGTGGGGATGCCAAGGTGGTGACGGTGGAAGGCAGCGAGTTGCGGCTGCTGGTGGCGGTAGGGTAACTGTCTGAAAGATCTAATGACATGAAGTCTTCTGCAAGAGTCGGTATATGCAAACTATGTCGCACGGAGCAACCGCTCTGCAAGTCACATATAATACCAGAGTTTTTCTACAAGCCGCTGTATGACAATAACCATAGATTTCAGCGGCTTTCCACAGAGGAGGGGCAGTATCGGGCATACGAGCAAAAGGGTATTCGAGAGTATCTACTTTGCTCTAGTTGCGAAGGGAAATTCAGTATATTTGAGCGGTACGCGAGTCTGGTCTATTTTGGGGGCGAAGAGATTAGTATTGCTATGGTCGAATCCGAAGGCCTTGTATGTCGAGTTGACTACAATAAGCTTAAGCTTTTTCAGTTGTCGTTGCTTTGGAGAGTTGGTGTCGCCACGCACTCAGACTTTTCGGGTGTGACACTTGGCGAGCATGAAGCAGTTCTTAGAAAGATGCTTCTAGCTGAAGAGCCTGGTCGGGCAGAAGAGTACGGTTGTATCACCATCTGGCCATTGTCATATCGAGAAATATTCGATGAAATTATTATGTCGGCCGGTATGGTTGATTTTGGAACCACGAGAGCGTCAAAGTTAATCGTGGGTGGTATGAGTTTGTATCAATTCTTAGCTGCTTCAGCGATTGATTCGCGGCAAGGCGGGTTGTTTCTGCAGGAAGATGGCGAGTTGAGAATCCTAGTGACAGATATTATCGAAAAAAACTATGTGGAGAGACTGGCTGGAGAATTGTTCCAGAGTAATGTGGAGCGATTTAAGGAAAACTAGTCAAATCTGCGCTTATTGGTTGAGCTCGAACCTGCCTCATATCATGACCGTGTAGTTAAAGTACGCATTGTAGTTGCTTACGCCCTCAATACTGGAATACTTTTTGGTTGTAATCTCATTTTTACCAAGTACGAGTAGATACGACATGGCCATCCGTCTGCGTGATGTAAAAACACTCTGGGGAATATCTGAGGGTCGTTGTTCCTATCCAAATTGCGGTTTAGATCTGATTCCGTTTTTGGATACGGGAGGCCCCACTATCGTGGGGCAAATGGCACACGTAATTGGCAGAATGCCTGGGGCAGCACGGTCCGATTCCGAGATTGGAATCGACGATTCCTACGAGAATTTGATTCTACTTTGCCCAACGCACCACACGCTTATTGATAAGAGCCCGTTGGACTTTCCAGAAACCCGATTGAGGAAATGGAAAGCTGAACTAGAGGACAAGAGAGCGAATTCCACTCCGGTTCCTGAAAATCGTACAGCGCTCTTTCACGAAATTCGGATTCGACTAATCGCTAATGGCCGTATTTTCGAGGAGTGGGGCCCTAATTCAGAACGCGCCAAAAATTCTCCCCAGAGCTTTCAAGCGGCGGAATATTGGGAAATCCGAAAATCGGCTGTCATTCTTCCGAATAATGATGCGATTGCCAAGCTCATAAAAAACTATACAAATTTTCTGGACGGCTCCGAAATATCCGCCGCGTTCGAGCTCGTCGAGCACATAGAATTTTATAGGCAGCATTGTCTTGAGCCTGTCGATTCCACTGGGTACATGCCTTTTCCGAACGCTTTTTCAAAGATAGTCTTGGGAGATGGTTTGAATGTCCAATGAAAGCGAGTTTCCTGACAATGCGAGTGTCAGAAACTTCCTCGAGGCTCTTGGCCAGCACAATTGTATAGCCAGAGTTGAGGAAACTGCCGATACACGCACGGTCAACCTCACACTTCAAACTGGCGCTGGAATGCGGATTCGCGTGACGAACATATATTGTGTGGGAGAAGCTGATGTAGTCGAGATCTTGCGTGAAGATCCTAGTATCGACGCTATCGTGACATTATCCGCTTGGAATCGATTCACTTCGGATGCTTGGGATTATTGTAGCGAAAGACAAAAGGGAGTCTTCACTTGGAAGGGGTTCTTTGGCGCGCTCAACTACCGAAAATTCTGGCTTTACCATGAATTATCGATTGATCTCAACGATTACGAGGTCGCTGCAGAAAAACGTCGCAGACGTAGAGAATGGAATTGAAATATTCCTCTTCGGGTCCTTCTTGGTGTCGACCGTGCCGCGAGACATCGATATTCTTATCGTATATGATAAGAAATCATGGTCGGTTCTTGAGGCCATCGACTTAAGGCGCAAAGTATGCGAGGATGTTCAAGCGACCGCATGCCTTCCGGCAGACATCACGCTACTTAGTGTTGATGAGAACTCGAGAACCGATTTCCTGGAGGACATTAATGCGTCAAGACTCTTCTGATCGGTCCCCGGGCTAACTACCGTGTCCTAGACTCGACAGATTCATACGGGATGGGATTGCGATCCATTTATGAGGTCTTATGAGCAGAACACCCGGGACCTCATTCCCAATCAGAGCTTGGGAATGAAGGAAGTGCCAGTTTGCGCCGGCGCGTCGGAATCTCGAAAAACGAAAGTTCGGTGGCAACCCGTTTGATTAAATATACGATTGAAGCCGGGTTGGTGCGGGCGGAAGATGAGACTGCCTCTCGCAGTCAGATGGCTTATGTTCCTTTCTGGGCATAGTGCACCTTTCGTACCATTTTACATTGAACACCTTTGACGTAGGGTCGCTTCGGAAAAAAGTATCTAAGGTGCTTTCACTAAACGATTTACGATGTTTGGATTCATTTTACATTCATTTTACAACGCAACGATGATTGTCCGTTTGTGTCGGTTTGCATGCGGGTTGACGACCCGTTCCAAGATAAAATCCACGATGATGAGACTACACAAATGGAAGGGGCTCCTTGCGCATCTGGCTTTCTCCCGCAAGCGGTATGTACAATTCCTTTAACACCCAATCGAGCATTCTCCCCAATTCGGAAGTACCTCGTGTACGTGTGCTTGCAGGACAGGCCCATTTCGCGATGGCTAAGGAGTATCCACAGTGGGCCCGAAATCCAAGGAAGTCTTACGCACCTACCGTGTGGAAATCATCGTGGGCCTGATAGCCGGCTTTGTGTCGCTGGGGCTATTGGGGACCTATGCGACTTATGGGAACTTGCTCGCGAAATACGGCGTTACATTCGGCAGGGTAACCGTCCATCACAAATCCACGGGTGAGGTGCTTTGCACGGGTCGGAGCGCCCGGGATGCCGTTGTTGATTATGTGCATTCTGTGCGCAGATTAATTCCACCTGGCTCCGGGGAAACCTTCGAGGTGACATCGCGGGAGACGGTTCCGACGGAGTTGGAGCGACTCTCGGCGGATCGGCGGAGGAGCTACACGCAGTTGGAACACGCCCTATTGGATGGCGCCGATTTTTCCAATGCCGATCTCAATGGGGCGCATTTGCAGTTTTCGGAGCTGCGCCGGGCGGATTTTTCGGGGGCACAACTCCGGGGGGTCATGTTCAGCGGAACGAATCTGCACGAAGCCAAATTGATGGGGGCCAATCTGGAGTTCGCCAACGTAGACCATGCCGAAGCCTATGATGCCAATTTTCGCGGTGCTAATTTGCGGGGTGCCTTCTTGCGCCGCATCAACCTGGACAACGCGAATTTATCCGGGGCCGACTTGTCCGGGGCAAACTGTCGTCACGCCGAGATGCGGGCCATTCGCTTTGATGAAAATACGCGGCTGGCGGGCACCGACCTTCGCCGTGCACGGAGCCTGACACCTGAGTTCATCGCCCACGCGCGGGCGGAAGGGGCGCTACTGGATGAAGCCTTGCCGGAGACACCCTAGCGACTGCGCACCCTTCCTTTGGTCCTTGCCCTCACCCCGCCAATAGCTCCGCCAGCGCCTCCACCGTGGTCACCGGTGCCTGACAGACTTGCTCGCGACAGACATAGGCCGCAGCAGCTTCATCCACCATGGTTTTGTTCACCGCCATAGGTAGCTCGTCCGTGAAGGCATAGGTCTCGGGGTTTACCAGCAACACACACTTGTTCGGCAGGTAACGCTGCATGAGCGTCTCATGCAAGGCGGCCACGCCAGCATCATCGCCTTTACCCACGAGCGTAATTTCTACCGGCGGGTGCAGCAGGAAGTCCACGGTCCAAAGCATGCGCAGGTAGCCCTGGGGCGCTCGGGCCACCAGTGGCAGCGTCGTCTCGACCACCTTCCGTCCCCAATGTTGGAAGTCCTTGTGGTCAAGCATATGCCCCAAGCGCAACAAGGCCAGTGCCGCCACGGAATTCCCCGAAGGCTCGGCCCCGTCGTAGGTAGGCCGGGTGCGGACGATGAGATGCTGGTGGGCCGCTTCGGTAAAGTAAAAACTCGTCCCATCCTCATCGCCGAAGCGGGCAATCATCTGCTCGGTAATCGTCCGGGCATGTTCCAGCCACCGGGCGTCCAGCGTGGCTTCGTAGAGGTCCACAAAGGCGTTCGCCGTGAAGGCGTAGTCATCAAGGTAACCCGGCAGACGGCTCTCGCCATGGCGGTGGGTGCGCAGGAGGCCGTCGTCTTTCCACATGTGTTCCATGATGAATTCGGCCGCTTTCACCGCCGCCTCCACATAGCGTGGCTCAGCAAAGGCCACGCCCGCCTGGGCCATGGGGCCAATCATGAGGGCGTTCCACGAGGTTAAGACCTTGTCATCCAACCCGGGGCGCACGCGGCCTTCGCGGACGGCCATGAGTTTGGCGCGCAAGGGGGCCATGCGCGCTTCCAGGGCTTCCAGCTCGAGGCCCTGCTCGGCGGCGATCTGTTCGGGTGCACGGGTGAGGTGGGGTATGTTCAGTCCGGCGTGGTAAGGCTCGTGGGATTGGAAGTTGCCCCGCTCTTTGATGGCGTAGTAGGCACAAAAGAGCGCGCCATCTTCTTCGCCGAGGGTTTTCATGATTTCCCCATGGGACCAGATATAGAACTTGCCCTCTTCCCCTTCGCTGTCGGCGTCTTCCGTGCTGTGAAAGCCACCGAGGGAGTCAGTCATATCCCGGAGTTCGTAGTCGATAATTTCACAGACCACCTGTTTATAAAAGGCGTTGCCCGTGGCCTGCCAGGCTTCCAGATAGACCTGGGCGAGCTGTCCGTTGTCATAGAGCATTTTTTCAAAGTGGGGCACCAACCATTCGGCGTCCACGGAATAGCGGTGAAAGCCGCCGCCGAGTTGGTCATACATGCCGCCCCGGGCCATCTTATCGAGGGTCTCCGTGGCCATGTCGAGGAGTTCGCGGTCCCCAGTCGTACGGTAGGCCCGCAGCAAGAATCCGATGCCGCCGCTGGAAGGAAACTTGGGGGCACCACCCCAACCGCCATGGGTGGCATCGTAGTTTTCCGTCAGCTGCTGGGCGGCCTGGGCGATCACACTGGAGGCCATGACCGTCTTGTCATTCACCGGCTTGCGGGACTGCTCCGTGAGGAATTGGGTAATGTTCTCCGCGCCCTTGGCGATGTCTTCCCGTTTGTCCTGCCAGCTTTGGG
>JAUIMA010000403.1 GCA_030432675.1 Candidatus Hydrogenedentota bacterium
CACATCCTGGATGGTGGCGCCGTTGTTGCCGAAACGGGGTGGGGTCATGTGGGGCTCTCTCCTCAGGGCGGTTGGGTTGGTGGCGTTGAGTATAGGGGATCGCCGGGAGGGCTTCCAAGAAAAGGACCTAAAGGACGGAAAAGACCTAAAGGACACGGCAAGCCACGTGGGCCTGGATGTACTACGTGGCCCCCTAACGGGTAGCCACTCATCATGGCCTTTTCTGCGATTCCTCAGGCTTCGCTCAAGGGCAAGGCGCTCCCTGTCTTTTAGGTCATTTAGGTCCTCGAAACACCGCGCCACCACATTGACTCCCCCGCACCAACGCACTACCATAACCCCACGTAATCCCAAAACCCTTATCAAGGAAAACCAATGCTCAAACACACCCTCGCGCTCGCACTCTGCGGACTCTTCGCCATCACGGCCCACCCGGTCGCCTTTCAGGTCGAAGACAACGAAAAAGTCATCACCGTCATTGAAAACGGTACGCCCGTCTTTGTCTATAACTACAAGTGGGTCGAACCACCGGAAGGCGTGAAGCCCATGTTTCGCCGCACCGCCTACATCCACCCCCTCTATGGACTCGACGGCGAGGTGCTCACCGAAGATTATCCCAGTGACCACTATCATCATCGGGGCGTTTTCTGGGGGTGGCCCCGGGGAGAATGGAACGGCAAGCGCCTCGACACCTGGGGCCTCTCTAACTCGCGCCAGGTCCACGTTTCGATTTCCCCTTTCAGCGAAAGCGCGGACGGTCCCATTATCAGCGGGGAAAACCATTGGGTGCTCGATGAATCACCGGACACCCCCATCGTGTCTGAGACCTACCGCATCGAAGTCCACCCCTCCACCGAGGTCGGGCGCGCCATCGACTTCACCATCACCCTGAAGAACATCACCGACACGCCCGTCGAACTGAAAGGGGCCATCGAGCAAAACAAGGGGTACGGCGGCTTCAACTTCCGACCCGACGCCGCGCGGAAGCCCATGCACTTCACCACGGCGAATGGCGTGCAGGCGGAGGACACCTTCATCGCCGAGTCCCCCTGGGTGGACGTGAGCTACGCCGTCGAACCCGGCGGCGACAAGCTATCCGGCGCGGCCATCTTCCAGCATCCCAACAACCCCGGCTACCCCCACCCCCACTATCTCATCCGGCACTACGCGTTTTTAGGTCACGCCTGGCCCGGCAACACGCCCTATGCCATCGAGCCGGAAAAAGACGTAACGGTGAAATATCGGATGTACATCCACCGTGGTAATGCGGAAGAGGGTAAGGTGGCAGAAGCCTGGGCGGCGTATGTGGAAGAGCAGAAGTAGATGGGCGACCATATTATCCCAATAGATTCCATCACATCGCGAATAGCATTTTATCTACATGGGTGCCACGGGCAGGCCGACACGGGTTTGCCCGTGTCGCCACACAGAATTGAGTATGTGTAGCCAGGAAACGACAAAGGCAGAGCCTATCCTAATGAACCATAGCCGCTTTTCCGGAAGCCACACGGACAAACCCGTGCGGGCCTGTCCGTGGCACACCGACGGCACCAATCTAACTCTGCGGGTCGCACGATAGACGAAGTGCGTTCCCAGTCAGCACCAACGCTATTACACGGAGTCTCCCCATGACCAACACCTCCCCCATCCTCATGTTTAACGCCCTGTGGTTCAAACCCGACGGCGGCGCTGAAAAGTATCGTGACTACCTGCGCGCCGCGTCCCCCATCCTGCAGCGCCACGGCGGCATCAAACGCACCGGTGGCACACCCGAAAAGGCGCTCATCGGCCAGTTCGACGCCGACCTCATCTTCTTCGTCGAATGGCCCAATGAAGCCGCTTTTCAAGCCTTCCTGAAGGATCCCGATTTCCCCGCCGCGCAACAGCTTCGGGAAGCGGCGATTCGTGATTCACTCTTGATACGTTGTGCACCCGCGTAATGTGTAAGAATCGTTCCGCCACATCTTGCGAAAAAACAATTCTCTCTCACGGACGTTCCCATGAACAAAAAACTAAACGAAGCCCTGGCCCTCTCCCCTGCGGAACTCTTTGCCCTACTCCCTCCCAACCGGGTAGGCGACACGGACCGACGCTATATGAACGAAGTCCTCGACGCCGGATTCCGGAATACCATCGACCCGGCGGGGATCCATCAGCGTCTGGAGGCCGCCTTCGCTCAGCGCTTTGGTACGGGCTATGCCATTCAGCACAATTCCGGCACGGGCACCATGCACACGTGCCTTCTGGCGGCGGGCATTGGCCCGGGTGATGAGGTCATTGTGCCGCCCCTTACGGCCGTGTCCACTGCCGTGGTGGTGGTCCAGTGTGGTGCCGTGCCGGTCTTTGCGGATATCGATCCCGAGACCTACAACATGAACCCGTCCGACGTGGCCCGCAAGATTACGCCCCATACCCGGGCCATCATCCCGGTGAGCCTTTATGGCCTGCCACCGGATTACGATCCCCTCATGGCCCTGGCCGAGACCCACGGCCTGGTGGTCATCGAAGACAATGCGGAGTGCTTTCTCGCGACCTATAAGGGACGCATGGTGGGCACCATCGGCCACGCGGCGAGCTACAGCTTTCAGGCGTCCAAGCACATGACCTCGGGCGGCGATGGCGGCATGGTCATCACCAACGACAAGGAGTACGCCCGCAACATCCGCAAGCGCGGTGCGCTGGGTGTTCGCACCCTGGGGGCCACTCCGGGCGATACCTTTGTGCCCCGCGATGTGCGCCAGGACTATGAGTTCGAGCGCCACGATGTCATGGGCTACAACTACCGTATGTCGGCGGTGCAGGCGGCCTTGGCGCTGGCCCAGATCGAACGCCTCGATGCCTTGGTCGCCGCGCGCATCTATATTGCTGGCCAATACGCCCAGGTCATTGAGGAAGAAGGGTGCGACTGGCTCATCACCCCCGTCGTGCCCGAAGGTTCCACCCACAGCTATTGGACCTATGTCTGTCGTCTCGACACCGAACGGGCCGGCGTCAGCTGGCGGGACTTCCGCAGCGCCTTCATCGAAAATGGCGGTGACGGCCTTTATTCCGCGTGGCGTCCGGTGCACCTGGAGCCGGTCTTCCGGGACCTCGCGTTCTACGGACGCCCCGAACAGGCACCCAACTTCGACCCCCGCTATCAAGGCAAGGTAAAAAGCTACCAGACAGGCGATTGCCCCGTGTGTGAAGCGGTGCAGCCTTTCCTCTGTCAGTTCAAGACCAGCATGCAGACCCTGGACCGGGTCGAAGTGCAGGTCGCGGCGCTGCGGAAGACCATTCGTCAAGTTGCCTCTCGTTAATAGATTCGAGAATTACCCCCTCAATAGGGGCACCCCACTGCTTTAATCGTGCCACGCGATCCGGCCCCGCCGGTTCGTGTGTACGTAAGCGGCTGAACTTCGCCCCCTACGGAAGAAACGGAAAATATCCCGCCCGCAATATCGGTGCACTCCGATCGCAAGAGAACAGCTGAATCCTGTATGCTGGAGCGCTATTGGCTCCACTCACACAAACCGGCAGTGCCGGATCGCGTGGCACGTTGGTTGTAGTTAGGCTCCTCCCGAATTGTAAGACACTTTTTACCGCTATCGACGTACCCAAGTGCTCAATAAGGATTTCTCTTGATGTTTTCAGGCTCAGTTCGCAATATATTCTTTCATGTGGCGTTTTGCACCGTGCTGGTATCGAGCACCGTAGCCACCGCCCAAGACCTCACCGTGGTGTTGGACCCTGTCACACGCTACTTCTCCATCACATACCCTGTTCCCGAAGGCACCCCCGACACCGTCGAAGTCGTCTGCTCGGTATCCCCGGCGGGCGCGAACGCTTGGCAGCCCGCCCCGGTAATGCCCGCCGTGTCGGAAACCGCCATGGTCATGCTCCCCGCAGACGCCTGGACGCAATGGCAGACCGGTCACCTTACGGAACGGCGGGCCTCGGGTCTGGACCGCATTTTACGTTTCAATCCTTACCCGGTGCTTCAGCGCGATGGCCGCGTCGATGCGGATTTTCGCATCGTGATTCGCGGCGAAGACGATGCCGAGCTCGCCACGTACACCACCCATCTCAAGGCGGACAATTCCGATGTGGTGTACATCGAGGACTGGTCCCAGGTCTTTCAGCAGGACCAGCTCCAGGAAGAAGGGGGCGAGGATGCCCAGAAGTGGCAATGGCGCACGGGGTGGGAAGACACGCTCGGCATGTCGCAAGGCAACAGCCTCTATGGTGATGCCGGACTGGATACGCCCATTCCGCCCCTCTCCTATCCCCTCGACCTGCGCGGTTGGTATGCCATTTACGTCCATGTCCCCGGAGTCATCCGTCTCCGCCTCACCGGCGAAGAGCGGACCGACTATCTTTCTTCTCGGCGCGGTGAAGAAGTCCTTTGGAAGTGGGCCAAGCTCGACCACCAGAACCTCGTGCTGGAGCAGTCCCACAACTACAAGGGCTACGTCCCTGCCACTATCGACTACGTAAAGCTCGTCCCGCTGACCGAGGAGCAACACGCCGCCTTGGAGGCCCCCTTCACCGCGTCCCACGACAAATTCATCGCGGGCTATTGGGAACCCTACTCCTACGCCTTCCATGACCGCGTGGAAAACACGCTGTGGCACCGGGAATTCCTCACGACTTATCCGGAAGCCAACATCGATCTCGTGGACATGCAAATCGGGCGCATGGGCATGAAAGTCGTGTATGAATCCCGCATCGCGGAGAATCTCTATTACGCGACCATCGGCGATCCCATCGGCAATGTCTCCCGTCCCACCACCGACAACGTGGGCCGTATGCAGCAATACACCAACACCCTCCAGACCTCGGTGCGCCACGCGAAAGAACTCGGCGTGAAACTTCATGCCAACTTTGGCGCGAGCAATTGTTACCCCGGCTCGCCGTTACAAGGTCAGTTTTCCAAGGACCACCCCGAGTGGATGCGGGGCTCCACCTTGCGCTATGAGGTACCCGAAGTCCGTGAATTCGCCCTGAGCCTCTTCCGTGAATCGCTGGAACTAGGTGCCAAAGGAATTTCCATCGATTACTGCCGCTATCCCGGTACCATTGACGTGCCCGAGACGGGCAACCTCTTCCAGAAAGAACTCCGGGCACTGGCCGATGAATTTGCCGCCGAGCGCGGTGAGTCGGTGCCCATACTCGTGCGCTTCCCCGTCCATGGGGCCGACGGTAGTGAAAAGTTCGACTACGCCACCTGGGCCAAAGAGGGCTGGGTGGATTACCTCTGTCCCAGCAACATCCAGGGCCGCCACAACCACTTCGACATCACGCCCTACCTGGACGCCGTGGCCAACACAAAGACCACCTTGCTCCCGTCGATGGACGGCCTCGCCTGGGGCAATCCCCTGCCGGGGCCCTTTCTCTGGCGGGCGAAGACGCTCTACGAGGCCGGTGCCCCTGGGCTCTATATCTACCAGGCGGACGCCCGGGTACTCGGCACGCCCACCGATCGTCGTACCATGCGGATGCTGGGAAGCAACGGTGCCCTTCAAGCGTACTGGCAACAAGATTCCGCAGAGCGTCCCTACCGCAGCAAGGGCATTTACATCTCCAACAATATGCAGGTCGAAGGCTGGCATGGCTGGCAGCGGCTCCGTGTCTGGCTCGAGGGTATCCCCTTCGGCACGGTGGAATACTACCTGGACGGCGAACTCGTGGACACGGATTCCGAGCCACCCTACCTGCTGGGCACGGAAGACCGTGAATCCGATGGCATCATCCCATCGGGCGAACACGAATTGAAGATTCGGGCACAAGATGGTGACGGGTGGCTGGAGCAGACTTTCACTATTACCGGTGCCTGAGAAAGCGCAGGCGACATCACCGTGTCTTTTGGGTGAATGAACTTTTAGCGCGTCAGGAGGCACCTGTGAACTGTAAGCGGACTCTCTTAGTGACTACCCTTTGCGCGGTTCTCGTCGTCGGCCTATA
>JAUIMA010000404.1 GCA_030432675.1 Candidatus Hydrogenedentota bacterium
ACGTTGCGGTAGTGAAGCAGCCTATGGACGGCTCGTGTCGTCGCGGCAGGTGCAACGTCATTAACGGGCGTGGCCGTCCCGTCGTTTGGGGGGCTGGCGGTCGGTCAACCTCGCCAACGACGGGACAGCCCCCGCCGTCTTCGTGTTGTGGGGGTATCGCTTTGCTGGCCAGCGTGAGTATGCGGGTACTTGACGTCGCGAGGCGAGGCAGTCCCTGATGCACGCCGTCGTCTACCCCCAGGGACCGTCTCGCCCCACGTGACGTTGCGGTAGTGAAGCAGCCTATGGACGGCTCGTGTCGTCACGGTGGGTGCAACGTCATTAACGGGCGTGGCCGTCCCGTCGTTTGCTGCGCAGGCTGCGGGTCAACTTCACCAACGACGGGACAGCCCCCGCCGTCTTCGTGTTGCGGGTGGGCGGCATCGCTATGCTGGCCTGCACGTGAATGCGGGTACCTGCCGTGGTGTGGCGCGGCAGTCCCTGATATGCGCCGCGGTCTTCGTGGACCGTGGCTATTGTACATCCTTGTTCCCCCGTTTCACCCGGGCTTTCGCGGTGCGGCCATCGACGCCGAGGCGCCGTCCCGTTTCCTGGTAGTTGCCGGTTTCGGCGTAGACTTGGGCGAAGTAACGGTCGAGCAGTTCTTCGGCGGTCAGGGACCCACATCGCACGGCTTCGGCGAGGGCTTCTCGCCCGTCGGTGGGGGGCGCGCTGGGGGGCGTGTAGTGCTTGCGCACAAGGAGGTTCCGCACACACTGTTCCAGCTCGCGGATATTCCCCGGCCAGGGGTAGTTGAGACCCAGGTGATCGTGTATCCATTGCTCCGCCTCGGCGGCGAGGCTCGGCGCCTCTGCTTCACCTGCCACATTGCGACAGACGAAGAGCAGCAGATTGTGGAGGTGATCGGGCGACTCGCGGACCTGGTCCCGGAGGGAGGGCGTGACGATGAGATCGGAACAGAGCCGGTAATAGAGATCCGTCCGAAAGTTTCCGCAGGCGATTTCGGCGGCGAGGTCGCGGTTGGTGGCGGCGATGACTTTCCCCTCAAAGGGCCGGGACTCGGTGCCGCCCAGGGGTTGGAAGCTGCGGGTCTGGAGCACCCGCAGTAACTTCACCTGTATGGCCGGTGCGATCTCACCAATCTCGTCGAGAAAGATGGTGCCCTGGGGTGGGCAGACTTCAAACCACCCCTTGCGATCGTGGAGCGCGCCGGTGAAGGCCCCCTTGCGATGGCCGAAGAGCTCGGATTCGATGAGGGTGGGGGAAAGGGCGGAGAGGTTGAGGGGATACATGGCGGAGGCGAAGTGGCCCTCGAAGCGCAGGCTTTTCGCATTGAAGGGGATGTATCGCGCGTGGCCGATGGCCTGGGCCACGAGTTCTTTACCCGTGCCGGATGGCCCCGCGATGAGGGTCGCAATGTCGCCCATGCGCTGATAGAGGGCACGGCGGTAGCGCTGCACATCGTGGGTGAAGATGGACTCCCACACGGCGGCGCGGAAGCGTGCAGTGGTCATGGAGCCACCAATGATGTTTTCGTGGATGAAGTGAAAGGCGCGCCGCACCTGGAAGAGGCAGGCGAAGAGATGGGCGGGTTGCTCCAGGCTGTCGAAGGTGTAGCCGGGCAGGGCCAGGTAGTGTTTCAGGTCGTCCAGAAATTCGCGGTAGAAGGGGGCGTGGCTTTCGGACCGGGCCGGCTTGGCTGCTTCCACCCCCTCGAGAATGAGGGATTGGAGGGCGGTGTGGTGCCGGTTATAGAGGAGGTAGAGCACCACGTTTTCATAGACGAAACACACGTCGGAATCGACGGTGGTGTCTCCGCTCACTTCGCCGCGTAGTTTATCCGCCAGCAGTTGGGAGCGCTCCGTCATGAGGTCAATATTGGGGGGCGTACCGATGGCATCGAAGCGTTTGTGCCAGGCGGCATCGGTCCAGATGAAGGCGGCTTGAAGTACTTCCCGCTCCAGACGGATGCGTTCCGGATCGAAGGGATTGCAGTAGTTGAGCCGGGAAATGGCCCGTGCGGATACCCACTCGTCGGGGCTGAGTGCCGTCATGTGTTGTCTCCTTGGTAGGCACTCAGTGTATAGGGGGTTGGCATAGAATGTCTATGGGATGGTGCGTATATCCAGCGAATCTTAAGGGGTTATTGTTGTAAGTAGCGGGGGATAAAGCAGTTAAGGTTGTTCGGACGAGCTGGCACCTGCCTTGCGTTAGGTTACGTGCGTGATGACACGCGGATTGAGGAAACGGAACAAACCTAACGGAGATAGTACGATGAAAACCTTACGATGGAATGGGATGGGGATAGCCGGGCTGCTTGCGCTGGTGGCGGCCCTGATGACGGGAAATACGGCCCACGGCGCGGGCATGCTGGTGGCCGATGGGGGCTTTGGCGGTGCCCTGGAAATCAAGGAGCACCGGGTCAGGGTGACCATCAACAACGGCATTGCGGTCACCCGGGTGAGTCAGGTATTTCAAAATATGGAGAACCGCCAGGTGGAGGCTCTCTACACCTTCCCCGTGCCGGCAAAAGCGTCGGTGGCGAATTTCAGCATGTGGATCGGGGGCAAAGAGGTGGTGGGGGAAGTGGTGGAGAAAGAACGGGCTCGGCAGATTTACGACAGTTACAAACAGCAGCGGCGGGACCCGGGCTTGCTGGAGCAGGTGGACTTCAAGACCTTCGAGATGCGGATTTTTCCCATCGCGGCGCTGGCGGAACAGCGGGTGGAGGTGGCCTACTACCAGGAACTGGATTTCGACCATGATTGGGCCACCTATGTCTATCCCCTGGCCACCACGGCGGTGCAGGGCATGGACTCGCGGGTAGAGGGGACCTTCGGCCTCAATCTGGAGGTCAAATCGGAGGTGCCCATTGTGGCTATGGAGAGCCCGAGTCACGGCGAAGATTTCTCCATCGCGGGCCATTCGGAAACCTATTATGAGGCGAGTCTGGAAAGCCCCTCGGGCAGCCTCGCCCGCGACATTGTCCTGGCCTATCACGTCTCCCGACCCCACACGGGGCTGGACCTTATCACGGCAAAGACGGGACAGGAGGACGGCTATTTCTACCTGACCCTGACGCCCGGCGAAGAGTTGGATAGGGATGCTGCGGGGATGGATTATGTGTTCATTCTCGATATCTCAGGCAGCATGGGTGCCGACGGCAAACTGCAGGTGTCCAGTGATTCGGTGTCGGCCTTTGTGAATACGCTGGGGAAGGAAGACCGCTTTGAGGTGATGACCTTCAACAACCAGGCCACGACCCACTTTAACGCGCTGCAAGCGGTGACACCGGAGAATCAGGCCGATGCCTCCCGGTTCATTGAATCCCAGCGGGCCCGTGGAGGCACGGTGCTTCAGTCGGCACTGCGCGCGGCCTATAACTATGCGGACACGGAAGGGGATCGCACGCTGAACCTGGTCATCCTCAGTGATGGCCTTACGCAGGGCGATGACCGCCGTGCCTTGCTGGAAGTATCGGCCACACGCCCGAAGAACGCCCGGGTTTTCTGTGTGGGCGTGGGCAACGAAGTGAACAAGCCCCTCCTCACGCAGTTGGCCGAAGAGGCCGGTGGCCTGGCGGCCTTCATCTCCCGGGGCGATGATTTCGAACGGCAGGCCCAGGCCTTTCGCCGGAAACTGGCCCGCCCCATTGCGACCAACCTCCAGCTCGCCTTCGACGGCGTGGAGGTGTACGACGTGGTGCCTGCCCAGTTGCCCAATCTCTACCACGGGATGCCCGTGCGGGTCTATGGCCGTTACCAGGGCGACGGTCCGGTTACGGTGACCATTGATGCGGATGTCGAAGGTCGGGACCTGAAACAGGCGGTGGACTTTGCGTTTCCCCGCAACGACGAAGGCAACCCGGAGATTGAGCGTATGTGGGCCCTGGAGATGGTGAGCGCCCTGGAAAAGGAACCGGGCAATACGGCGGTGGACGAGATCATTCGCCTCGGCGAGGGGTACTCCATCGTGACGGAGTACACGTCCTTCCTGGTCTTGGAAAATGACGCCGAGTACAAGCGGTGGAAGATTGAGCGGAAGAATGCCCTGCGTCTGGGGCGGGACCGCAAGGCCCAAGCGGCCCTCCGTGAAGAATTGGATAGCGTGCGGCTGGAAGTGTCCAGCAACCTCGGTCCGGCGGGTGCAGAGAAACTGGCCAAGGCCGAGCCCCCGGTTGTGGCACCCACCGGGCCGGACGCCACGCCCACCGCAACACCCACGGCGGCCCGTCGCAACAATCCGAGTCCGGCACCCCGCCAGAACAATTCCTCGCGGGACGTCAGTTTCCGGATGCCGCGCGTCGGTGGTGGCGGTGCGATTGACCCCCTCTCTGGGGTCATGGTGCTGGGACTGGGTACCCTGGCCTGGGCACGCCGTCGCCGTTCCTAGGATAATCACCGGGGTGGGTTGGCAGATCCGAAAGGATGCCGACCCACCCCGCCCTGCCACAAACAGCGAAAGGAATTCATCATGTGGAAACATGGGAACGATAGGCAGGCCCCCCGCGTGGTCCTTACGCCGCTACTGACGGCCCTGGCCGTGCTGGTCTGGTATACGCCAGGGCTCAGCGATGCCTGGCGCTACGAGCAGGCCCGGGGCCTGGATCAGGCCTGGCGCTTGTTGACCTGTCACTGGGTCCATTGGACGGGTGGCCACCTGTTCTGGTCGGGGGGCGCGTTTCTGGTTTTGGGTGCCGCCTGCGAAGAACTGGGGCGCTGGCGCTACTTGGTCTGTGTGGCGGCCTCGGCAGTGTTGATTCCGGCGGGGCTTGCCTATTGGACGCCCGACCTCGCGACCTACGGCGGCCTATCGGGTATTGATTCGGCCTTCTTTGGAATGTTGGCGGTGGCCATGGCCCGGGATTCCCTGGCAGCACGACGCTGGTATGGTGTCGCCCTGGTGGGGCTGTTGTGCGTGGGCTTCGCCGTGAAGATCGGCTATGAAATGGTGACGGGTACGGCGGCCTTCGTGGGGCCCACAGACGCCATGGTGCCCGTGCCCCTGGCCCACATCATTGGCATGGTCGTAGGACTCGCTGTCGGGGCGGGGGGCTGGTGGGCGGACCGCGCAGCGAAACGGGAGACATGGGGTGGGGCAGTCCCTGATGCACGACGTCGTCTACACCCAGGGACCGTCTCGCCCCACGTGACGTTGCGGTAGTGAAGCAGCCTATGGACGACTTGTGTTGTCGCGGTAGGTGCAGCGTCATTAACGGGCGTGGCCGTCCCGTCTTTTGGGGAGCTGGCTGCGGGTCAACCTCGCCAACGACAGGACAGCCCCCGCCGTCTTCGTGTTCTTGGGTGGGGGGGCATCGCTATGCTGGCCTGCATGGGTCTGTGGGTACTTGATGTCGTGTGGCGAGGCAGTCCCTGATGCACGACGTCGTCTACACCCAGGGACCGTCTCGCCCCCTGTGAGGTCGCAGTGTCATGAAGGGCTATGGACGTTTCGTGATGTTACCGTAGGTGCAGCGTCGTGAACGGGCGTGGCCGTCCCGTCGTTTGGGAAGCTGGCTGCGGGTCATCTTCACCAACGACGGGACAGCCCCCGCCGTCTTCGGGTTCTTGGGTGAGGGGAATCGCTTTGCTGGCCTACACGCGAGTGTTGGTTCATGAAGCCGCGAGGCGAGGCAGTCCCTGATGCACGCCGTCGTCTACACCCAGGGACCGTCTCGCCCCCTGTGAAGTCGCGGTCGTGGGCTTGACCGTGGACGACTTGTGTTGTCGCGGTAGGTGCAGTTTCGTGGACGGGCGTGGCCGTCCCGTCGTTTGGGGAGCTGGCTGCGGGTCAACCTTGCCAACGACGGGACAGCCATTAGGCAACTCGGTGTCAAGCAAATAAAACTCTCCCGTTCGCAGTCGTGTTCGTTTTTATTTTGCGTGGTGTATTACGCCATGCTTTGGTTTTTTTTTGTAGCATCCAATGTCATGCGCGT
>JAUIMA010000405.1 GCA_030432675.1 Candidatus Hydrogenedentota bacterium
TTACAGACGCGAGGTACGAGCGGCTTTACGGGTGTAAGCCTTCGTACAGGAGCTGACAAGCACCCGTAAGCTCCTCCGCTTCGCTCCCCCGCGTAAGGGTGGCACCCTCTTCATAGACTTGGGTGATTCAGGGCGATAGATGGGAATATATAACATGGCAATTTTTAAGACTGGTTCACGCTCGTGACCACGGTCCCCCGTGGTCACGCATACCCTTACGCTCCTGCGTAAGACGGGTAAGAAAAAAGGTTGTTCCATTCTCGCAGTCCTCTTATATTGCGGGTATCGCTGCTGACAACGTTATTCCGCAGGAGCGGAACGGAAGGCATTGCTACGGGGGACCGTGGCAACGAGAGGTAATTATGAGCACCAAGAAACTTCGCATTCTCGTCATTGGCGTGGGTTCCATCGGGGAGCGGCACGTGCGGTGTTACCTGGCCACGGGCCGGACGGACATTGGTATCTGCGAGCTTAACGCGGAACTGCGGAATACCATCGCGGAGCGCTATGGCATTACCGAATCGTTTGATGACCTCGACACCGCGTTGGCGGCGGGGTGGGATGGCGCGCTGATTGCCACGCCGGCCCACACCCACATTCCGATTTCCATCGCGGTGGCGAAGGCAGGGCTCCATCTCATTATCGAGAAGCCCCTGTCGACTTCCCTGGATGGTCTGGATGAACTGCAGCAGATTGTCGCCGAGAAAAAACTGACGGCCGTGGTGAGCTACAACTACCGGGCGCACCCCGGCGTGGTGGCCATGAAAGCCAAGTTGGATAGTGGGCAGTTGGGCAAGCCCCTTCAGCTCTACGCCATGATCGGACAGCACTTCCCGAAATACCGTCCGGCCTATCGGGACATCTACTTTGCCGATCACGCCCAGGGCGGTGGGGCCATTCAGGATTCCATCACCCATATCTGGAATGTCTGCGAATGGTTTCTCGGGCCCATGGATCGCATCGTCGTGGACGCTGCGCACCAACTGCTGGAAGGGGTCGAGGTGGAAGATACGGTGCACGCTATTGCGCGCCACGGTGACGTGCTCGCCAGCTACGCCACCAATCTTTACCAGTCCAACAACGAATCCACCATCACCATCGTGTGTGAAAAAGGGACCCTGCGCCTGGAAGTGCACGAGAGGCGTTGGCGCTGTATGAACGAAATCGAAGGGCCCTGGATCGATGAGGCCTTTGACTTGCCGGAACGGGACTCATGGTATACGCTGAATGCGGAAGCGATTCTGGATGCCATCGCGGGGATTGCCCCTGCCCGCTGCACCCTGGAAGAGGGCATCCAAACCTTGCACGTCAATCTGGCGGCCCTGAAATCCGCCGAAACCCAGACCTGGCAACCGGTGGGAGCGCGCTGAGATGAACATTCCGGCATTGGCGAAGCAGTATGGGGAAGAGGGGGTAATCCACGTGGAACAGCTCTTTTCCCTGGTCGAGATTGAAGAAATCCGCGAGGCACTGAAACGCTATGCCGACGAAGTGGTGCCCGGCCTGCCGCCCAACGACATTGTGATGGAGGCTGATGGGGTTTCGGTGCGTAATTGCTGGCGGATGGAGGTGCACGACCCCTGGTTCGCCAACCTGACAAAGGGGGAGGCCCTCCAGGCCCTCGTCACCCATCTGGTCGGTGGTGAGCCGGTCGTCATGGGCGTGGAATCCTTCAACAAGCCCGCGCGCGTCGGTTCCGCCGTGCCGCCCCATCAGGACAATGCCTATTTTTGCCTTACGCCGCCCGATGCGCTCACGGTCTGGGTGGCTATCGATGAGGTGACCGAAGCGAATGGCCCCATCTCCTATGTACGGGGCAGCCATCTGGATGGCGCCCGTCCCCATGTGCAATCGGGCGTGGCCGGTAATTCGATGGGTCTGGCGGAAGCGGTCAACAAGGACGAAGGCTGGACGGTGTTGCTGAAGCCGGGCGATGCCCTGATTCATCATTGCAATACGATTCATTACAGCGCGCCCAACACGAGCGACGCCTCCCGTTGTGGGCTTCTCATGGTGTTTCGTGGGGTTCACTGTCAGCCTGACCCGACACTGCGCGCGGACTACGCGCTGGCGAAATAGACCACTCTGATCGACGACAAGGCAGGTGATTCTGTGGACGAGGTGGACGTTGTGGACTGAGTGGACGGAGTGGAACTGAAAAAGTAGGGCGTGTCCACCTTGTCCACAACGTCCACCAAGTCCACAAAAACCACGGTTATAACCCGGAGTGTTTCCATGTCCAAGACCCAGGATCTTTACCAACACGCCAAGACGCGCATCCCCGGGGGTACCCAGCTTTTAAGCAAACGGCCCGAGATGTTTGCGCCCGAGCAATGGCCGGCCTATTTCAGGCGGGCCGAGGGGGCTTCCGTGTGGGACTTGGATGATCGGGAATACACGGACATGGCCTTTAATGGCATCGGCGCCTGTCTGTTGGGCTTCGCCCATCCCAAGGTGACGGAAGCCGTTACGCGGCGGGTTGCGGCGGGGAGCATGTGCAGTCTCAACGCGCCCGAAGAAGTGGAACTGGCCGACCGCCTGTGTGAGATTCATCCCTGGGCGGAGCAGGCCCGTTTCGCCCGGACCGGTGGCGAGGCGTGCGCCATGGCGGCCCGCATTGCCCGGGCGACCACGGGGCGCGATGTGATTGCCATCTGTGGCTACCACGGTTGGCAGGATTGGTATCTTGCGGCGAACCTGGGCGAATGCGATGCGCTGAAGGGCCATCTGCTGCCGGGCCTTTCACCGGAGGGCGTGCCCAGTGCGCTTCGGGGAACGACGGTGGCCTTTACGGCCAACGATTTTACGGCCTTCGAAGAAATGCTGTCGGAGTATGGCGATCGGCTTGCGGCGGTTGTCATGGAGCCCTGCCGCTATCAGGACCCCGCACCGGGTTTTCTGGAGGCGGTGCGCGGTGGTTGCACCCGCCATGGTGCCTTGCTCGTATTCGACGAGATCACCATCGGCTGGCGCCTGTGTTTTGGCGGTGCCCACCTGGAACTGGGTATCGAGCCCGACCTGGCCATCTTCGCCAAAGCCCTGGGCAACGGCCACCCCATCAGTGCCGTCATCGGCACGGAAGCGGCCATGAGCGGTGCCCATGGTTCGTTTGTCAGCAGCACCTACTGGACTGAATCCGTTGGACCGGTCGCTGCGCTGGCGGTGTTGGAGGTGATGGCGGATGAAGACGTGGTGGGCCACGTGGCGCGGATTGGCGCGGGGATTCAAGGGGTGTGGCGCGATGGCGCTGTGGCGCACGGTATTCCCATGACGGTGGACGATGGCTATCCCTGTTTCGCCCACTTTGCCTTTGACCACCCCGAGGCCAATGCGCTCAAGACGATGTATGTGCAGGAGATGCTCAAGCGGGGTTTCCTTGCGAGTACGGTGATCTATCCCACCCTGGCCCACACGGATGCCCATGTGGCGGCCTATGAGGCGGCGGTGAACGAGGTGTTTGGAATGATGGCAAGCGCCTTAGAAAAGGACGGAGTCACCGCAGCCCTGGACGGCCCCGAGGCCCACACGGGGTTTCGTCGCTTGCTGTAGTGTTGTTCTGGGAAGAGAAGGACCACGTCCTTTACGTGCGTCTGTTTCAATCAGGGGAAGCATGATTTCGGATAGCGCGGAGGAAAGAGTTGGGGTCTTGTCGGTGGGGTGACATGCAGATGAAACGTGCTTCTGTGATGCGATGAATATTGGTAGGCGTGTTCGCAGTTCATTGGCACTTTCTGGTACTATTTTGTCGCGGGTCTTCTGGAGGAGCGGGCAGCACAGAGGGGGCTGCTATGTCTGGCCCTGTCTCTATCGGGAGTGGAGATATTGGACTCGAGTTGTCTTCATGAGCAGTTTGAGCGGCAGGTGGTCTTGGCGCCGGAAGCAGCGGCGCTCACCTTTGAGGGAGCCCATCTCACCTATGCGGAACTGAATGGGCGTGCGAATCAACTAGCCAGCTATTTGCGGGAATGTGGCGTTGGCGTCGAAACCCGCGTGGGGCTTTGCCTCGACCGTGGACTCGATACGGTGGTCGCCATTCTGGCCGTTCTCAAAGCGGGTGGTGCCTATGTTCCGATGGATCCCATCTATCCGGCAGAGCGGGTTCGCATGATTTCCGAGGATGCGGCCTGCCCGATCATCCTTGTGCATCAGGAATACGAAGAGCGCTTTGTGGCCACGGACGAGGTGCGGGTGGTAGTCATGGACGGTGGTGAATGCCCTTGGGATCACCAACCCACAGAAAACCTCCCACCAGTCGCTGAACCATCCAACCTGGCCTATGTGATTTTTACCTCCGGATCCACCGGTCGCCCCAAGGGAGTGTTGATTACCCATCACAACGTTTGGCGGCTCTTTACCTCCACGGAGCAGTGGTTCTCATTCGGAGCCGACGACGTGTGGACACTGTTCCACTCCTATTCGTTTGACTTGTCCGTATGGGAGATCTGGGGGGGGCTATTGTATGGTGGGCGAGTGGTGGTCGTTCCCTATGTGGTGAGCCGATCGCCAGAAGAGTTCCACAGTCTGTTGGTAGTCGAGAAGGTGACCCAATTGTGCCAGACGCCTTCCGCCTTTCGGCAGTTGCAGATGTACGAAGATTCGCTGGATGAGCCGGAGCGTAAAGCGCTGCCCTTGCGTTGTGTCGTATTGGCGGGTGAGGCGCTCAATGTACCGAGTCTTGCGTCTTGGTTTGAGCGACATGGTGATGAGAATCCATGCATCCTCAATATGTATGGGATTACGGAGACCACAATTCATGTGACCTATCGTAGAGTTTATCAGCATGAGGCGCAGCCGGGAACGCCCAGCTATATAGGAGTTCCCATTCCTGATCAGCCCTGCTATGTAATGCGTTCGTTCGGGGAACTCGCAGCGATCGGGGAAGAGGGTGAGCTGTACGTGGGAGGGGAAGGTACGGCGCGCGGCTACCTCAATCGGCCCGAATTGACGAACGAACGGTTTGTGGAAAGTCCCTTTGCCCACGACCGTGGTGCCACACTGTACAAATCGGGAGACCTGGTCCGTCTTGTCGATGGCGATATGATATACGTCGGTCGCATGGACAAACAGGTACAGATGCGCGGCTTTCGCATTGAATTGGGTGAAATTGAAGCGCGTCTATCGGGTATGGAGGGACTCGAAAGTGCCGCCGTTGTGCACCACATCGAAGGAGACGGGCCGGGTCGCCTCATGGCCTATTACGTGGCGACCGAAACCGTAGCGGTGGCCCGTCTCCGGGAACATCTTGCGCAATCCCTTCCTGAGTACATGATACCTTCGGGTTTCATGCGCGTCGAGGTGATGCCCCTGACGGGAAATGGAAAACTCGACTATGGTGCCTTGCCGGAGCCGGTATTTGGACCCGCGTGCGATGAAGGGTTCGTAGCGCCACGAAGTGAGCTTGAAGCGAGAATCGTGGCAATATGGCGTTCATTGCTCGGTGTAGATAAGATTGGGATTCATGACGATTTTCTCGAGCTGGGGGGGCACTCATTGATTTCAACGCAATTGGCCTCGCGATTGCAGGACACACTCGGCATAAAACTGCCGATGGGCGAGTTCCTGAAATTTCCTACGGTCGCTCAATTGGCCGCATTGGCTGAGACTACAGCTAGCGTTGTGCGTCAGGAGGTGGAGACAGGTACCAACGTTCGTGCGGATTTCACAAAGCCTATTCCGTTATCGTTTGCTCAAGAGCAACTTTGGATCCTGGATCAGCTTCGTCCTGGGATGACCGCATACAATATTGTGATCAAGATTGATATGGAAGGTCCACTCAATCCGACTTTGGTAAGACGGGCATTGGATGCGGTTGTGCAGCGACACGAAGTGCTGCGTTCCAATTTTGTTGATATTGATGGGATGCCGACGCAGCTTATTAGTGAGAACGTTTCGGTTCCACTCAAGGAAGTTGAGTTTGGG
>JAUIMA010000406.1 GCA_030432675.1 Candidatus Hydrogenedentota bacterium
CAGAAGCAGACGATCCACAAGTGGATTACGGAAGGGGCCAAGTTTGATGCGGCGCCCGCTCCAGCTGCGGGGGCGACAGGTGTGTTTGCTACCACCATCTGGCCGGTTTTGCAGGAACGGTGCATTTCCTGCCACGGTCCGGAAAAGCAAAAAGGGGAACTTCGACTCGATTCGCCGGAAGCCATTCTGAAGGGCGGCGAGCACGGTCCTATTCTGGTGGCGGGCAAGCCGGAAGAAAGCTCTTTCTATAAACTGACGGTCTTGCCGGCGGACGATGTGGACATTATGCCCGCCAAGGGCGATCCGCTCACGGAAGAGCAGACGAAGGCTTTACATGCCTGGATTCTCGCAGGCGCCGATTTTGGCGACTGGACTGCCGAGACGGCTGCCGCATCGATGGGTGCTGGGGGTGACGCCAAGGGCGATGCGCCTAACATCCTGGAAGTGCTTGCGAAAGATACGGCCCCGGCCGCACCGGAAGCACTGGCCGCTATCACCGACCTGGGTGCGCTGGCCATGCCTCTCGACATGAAGACTCCCCTGGTACGGGTCGATTTTCATCTTATCGGGGATAAGGTTACGGACGCCGAGTTGGCGACCTTAACGCCCCTCGCGGCCCAATTGACCTGGTTGAATCTGGCCAGCACGAAAGTGACGGACGGGGGCCTGGCACCGCTCGCGGGCCTTTCGAAACTGACCCGCCTTCACTTGGAGCGCACCGAAATCACCGATGGCGCATTGGCCCATCTGGCCGGCCTCAAGCATCTGGAATACCTGAATCTCTATGGGACGAAGGTTACGGACGCGGGTCTCGCCCAGTTGAACGGGCTGAAGAATTTGAAGAAGCTCTTCCTGTGGCAGACCGAGGTGACCGACGCGGGCATTGGTGCCCTTCAGGCCGCACTCCCGGCATTGAAGATTGACAAAGGGCTTGACCCGGCCGCGATTCCGACGACGGAGATGGCCAAGGTTATGCCGAAGGAACTCTTCACGGCCGATAGTTGCTGTGCCAAGGCAGCTGCTGAAAACAAGGTTTGCGACCACCCGTGCTGCGAAGAAGCGCGGAAGGCCAATACGGTTTGCACCAAGTGCAACGCCGGTGCCGAAGAATTGCTCGCTATCGTCGCCAAGTTTGACGCGGAAGGCTGCTGTGCCAAGGCCTTCGCGGGCGGCAAGATGTGCGACCACGATTGCTGTAAAGAGGCGTGGGCGGCCAAGAAAGTCTGCGCCAAATGCAATCCCAAAGGTGCCGCTGAGCCAGCGCCTGCCGAACTGGCCTTTGACGAAGGAAGCTGCTGCGCCAAGGCCAAAGCCGAGGGGAAAGACTGCGATCATCCCTGCTGTGTGGAAGCCAAGGCGGCCGGTAAGGTCTGTGCGAAGTGCAACCCTAAGGCCGGTGCTCCGAAGTTGAGCTTCGACGAAGGAAGTTGCTGTGCCAAGGCCCAGGCGGACGGTAAAGATTGCGACCATCCCTGCTGTGTGGAAGCCAAGGCCGCGGGTAAGGTCTGCGCGAAGTGCAACCCCAAAGCGGGAGCGCCGGCAAAGGTGGCACTCACCTTTGACGACGGCAGTTGCTGTGCGAAGGCCCAGGCCGATGGCAAAGACTGCGACCACCCCTGCTGTGTAGAAGCACGAAAAACGGATGCCGTGTGCAAAAAGTGTAATCCCGGTACCGCCTGATTAGAGGTATAATGGGTGTTGCCGATTACGTCGTGGTCGGCAGCACCCTTTTTTGTGTCTTGAGCCCGGAGTGACGATAAACGGAGCGTAGTAGGATGAATTGGCAACAAATGCTTCTGGGGGCTGTTTTGGTGGCGCTGCTTCCTGGTGTCGCGGGTGCCGGTATAGATGGCCCGGCGGATAAGGTGGGTTTCAATCGCGATGTGCGTCCGATTCTCTCCGACAAGTGCTATGCCTGTCACGGCCCTGATGCCAATACGCGAAAGGGTGACCTGCGCCTCGATATTCCTCCTCCGGAGGGCCAATCCGTAGAGGCTATCGTCGCGGGCGATCCGGATGCCAGCGCCTTAATTCATCGTATTACCACCACCGATGTGGACGATCAGATGCCGCCGGTGGACCAGAAGAAACAACTCACCGACAATGAAAAGTCGGTCCTGCGTCAGTGGATTTCACAGGGAGCCTCGTATGAACCCCACTGGGCCTATATCCCGCCGGAAGTCAACGCCGCCCATCTGACCGCGGGTGAAGTCCCCATCGATACCCTGGTGGGTCGCAAGCTGGCCCGGATGGGTGTGGCGTCTACGCCGGAGGCGGATCGCCGCACGTTGATTCGACGGCTTTATTGGGATCTGCTCGGGGTGCCACCCACCCCCGAGGCGGTAGCGGATTTTGTAAACGATGCGGAGTCCGAAGCGTATGAGCGACTCGTCGATGGCCTGCTCCAGTCCCCCCATTACGGGGAGCGCATGGCCATGGAGTGGCTCGATGTGGTGCGTTACGCCGACTCCAACGGCTATCACAGCGACGAGTTTCGTAGTATATCGGCCTATCGTGATTACGTGATCAACGCCTTTAATACCAACATGCCCTTTGACCAGTTTACCCGGGAGCAGTTGGCCGGTGACCTGATGCCAGACCCGAGCCGGGAGCAGCTCATTGCGTCGGGTTATAACCGATTGAATCAGATTACCGCCGAGGGTGGGGCTCAGGCGAAAGAATATATCGCCAAATACGCGGCGGATCGGGTGCGCACTACCACGGCGGTGTGGCTTGGGGCAACCATGGGATGCGCCGAGTGCCACGACCACAAATTTGATCCCCTCAGCACCAAGGACTTTTATGCCTTCTCCGCGTTCTTCGCGGACATTGAAGAAGATGGAGTCTATCGCTCCGGCGCCAAGTGGGCTCCCTTCATGTATCTGCCCACGCCTGAGGAATCCCAGCGAGAGGCCGAGTTGACCGCAGCAATCACGGGATTGGACGCCACCCTGGCGCAATCGACGCCCGCGCTGGAGGTTGCCCAGTCGGCCTGGGAATCTCAGACCGCTCTGAGTAAGCGTAACGTACAGGCAACCCGTTGGCAAGTGCTTCGTCCTGCCGATGTAACGGCTCAGGGTGAAACAACCTTTCGTGTGCTGGAGGATGGGCGTGTCCTGGCGGCAGGCGAGGCGCAGGAGCGGGATGTATATACCGTCCGGGTACCCACAGACGGTTCCACCATTGAATCCCTCATGCTCGAAGTCTTCAATCATCCTGAACTCAACGGACTTTCCCGGGGTGGGAGCAATTTTGTCTTGACTCAGTTTGAGGCGAATTACCGTGGGCCTGATGGACAAGAGGCATCGCCCCTGGCCCTGGCCTATGCGTTGGCCGACTATTCGCAAGATCGTTTTCCTGTGGGCGATGCCCTCAATGGGGATAAGAATCGCGGCTGGGCGGTAGACGGCCATTTGAAGAAAGAAGACCACCTGGCCGTATTTGCACTCCGAGAAAGCCTGGTGACAGCGCCTGGGGGCACGCTCGAGATTGCACTGCACTTCGAATCGGGTCACAAATTCCATCAGAGTGATTGCTTTCGTCTCCGATACACCCGTGACGCGAATGACGTCACGCCGTGGGCCGTCTTACCCGAAGCCATCCGTGAGGCCCTGGACGTGCCCCGCGCCGCCCGCACCGAAGCGCAGGTACAGGAATTGGGGAATTACTTCCGAGAGGTCACGCCCCAATTGCATCCCGAGCGGGTGGCCCGCGACACGCGGGTGGCCGAGCTGGAAGCCTTGAAAGCGGGTATGGCGACTACGTTGATTGCGAAATCCCTGCCTGAGCCCCGCGTGGTGCGGGTCTTGCCCCGGGGGAACTGGCTTGACGAAAGCGGTGAAGTTGTGTTGCCCGACACCCCGAAAATTCTCCCTGCCCTGGGGGTTAATGGCCGTCGCGCTACCCGCTTGGACCTGGCCAACTGGATCGTCCGCGAAGACAATCCCCTTACGGCGCGGGTGACGATGAATCGCCTGTGGAAACGGTTCTATGGCACAGGCATCTCGAAGGTATTGGATGATCTGGGTGCCCAGGGGGAATGGCCGACCCATCCCCAATTGCTCGACTGGCTGGCCACGGAGTTTGTGGATAGCGGGTGGAACATGAAACACATGGTGCGCCTCATGGTCACGTCGAAGACCTATCGCCAGTCAAGTGAGACCAACGACACGCTCCTGGCGAAAGATCCTTACAACCGCCTGTTCGCCCGCCAGTCCCGCTATCGGGTGGAGGCCGAGCTCATCCGCGACGGGGCCCTGGCCATGAGTGGGCTGTTGGCACCCCATATTGGGGGACGTTCGGTATTCCCCTATCAGCCGGAGGGTTATTACGCGAACTGTAACACCTTTGGCGGGGTCTTGGCCTACGACACCGACACCGGAGACGACCAGTACCGGCGCGGGCTGTACACCTTTTGGAAACGTTCCTTTCTTCACCCGAGTCTCCTGGCATTTGATGCGCCCAATCGGGAGGAATGCACGGCAGAGCGGACTATCTCGAATACGCCCTTGCAGGCCCTGGTGCTTCTCAATGACCCGACCTATGTGGAAACGGCCCGGGTCTTCGCTGAGCGTATCATGGCAGAGGCGGGTGAGCGCAGTGACGATCGCATTTCTCTTGCGTTCCGATATGCCCTGTCACGAGAGCCCGATGCGCAGGAGCTGGAGGTGCTCCGCGCCCTCTATCACAAACATCTGATGGAGTACACCGAAGACAAGGCGGCGGCGACTGCGCTAACCCGCGCGGGCATGGCTCCAACCCTGAGCGACCTGGATGCCGCTGACGTGGCGGCGTGGACCTCGGTGACCCGTGTTATTCTCAATCTCCATGAAACCATAACCCGCAGCTGACTAACGGCGTTGACAGGTGAATCTCATGAACTACCACGATCTTCAACTGAAGCAGACCCGGCGGCAGTTTTTCGGAAAAGCCGCCCGCGGTATTGGTTCTGTCGCGCTGGCGGGACTTTTGCAGCAGAGCGCTTCCGCGGTGACCAAGACGCCTTCATTGGAGGATGCACTCCGCTATGGGCTTGTGACGCCGCGACATAAGGTTCCCAAGGCCAAACGGGTCATCTATCTCTACATGGCGGGCGGGCCATCCCACCTCGAGACGTTTGACTACAAGCCTAAGCTGGCCGAGCTTGACGGACAGGTCATGCCCGAGTCCATCACGGCGGGCCAGCCCATTGCCCAGTTGCAGGGGAAAGAACTCAAGTGTCTGGCGCCCCAGCATCCCTTTGCACGTTATGGCAAGACGCAACAAGAGATTTCCAGCGTATTTCCCCACATAGGCAGTATTGCCGACGACATTTGCATCATCCGCTCCATGAAGACCGAGCAGATCAATCATGATCCTGCCCATACCTTCATGAACACTGGAACCTCAATTTCCGGGCGCCCGAGCATGGGGAGCTGGATTACCTACGGTCTGGGGAATGAAGCAGATAATCTGCCGGGATTCGTGGTGCTCACATCGGTGGGGGGTGGGCAGTCACAGCCCATTGCGGCCCGCCAGTGGCACAGTGGCTTTCTGCCGAGCAAGTACCAAGGCGTTCAATTTCATTCTCAGGGTGATCCGGTGCTTTATCTCAGCAACCCCGAGGGGGTTTCGAATACCCGCCAACGGGATGTGGTGGATGCCGTGCAGGCCCTGAATCAGCATCGCGATGGGGTGGTCGCGGATCCCGAGATTCAGACCCGCATCAGTCAGTATGAAATGGCCTTTAAGATGCAGACCAGTGTGCCGGAGCTGGTGGATTTTTCGAGCGAGCCCCAATATATCCGTGAAATGTACGGTACAGAGGGGGCCGATGGTAGCTTTGCAGCGAACTGCCTGCTGGCCCGGCGAATGGCGGAGCGGGGTGTACGCTTTATCCAGCTCTACCATCGGGGCTGGGAT
>JAUIMA010000407.1 GCA_030432675.1 Candidatus Hydrogenedentota bacterium
CTGGGTGGACCACGATTTCATTGCCGAGCATGGCGCGGACTTCGAACGTCTCCAGGCCAGCCTCGCGGAGCAATCGTGGGAAATGCTGGAGGCCTACTGCGGCGTTTCCAAAGAGGCCATGCGGGGCTTTGCCCTCATGATTCGCGATGCCCGGCGGGCGGTCTTCGTCTGGAGCATGGGCATCACCCAACACGTCCAGGGCGTGGACAACGTGCGCGCCATCGTGAACCTGGCCCTCACCAAGGGCTTCGTGGGTCGGGAAGGCTGCGGACTCATGCCCATCCGAGGCCACTCGGGCGTCCAGGGCGGCGCGGAAATGGGGGCCTACGCCACGGCCTTCCCGGGTGGACTTCCGGTCAACGCGGAGAACGCCGCTGCCCTCTCGAAACAGTGGGGATTCCCTGTGCCCGAAGCGCCGGGACTCTCTGCCACGGAGATGATTTCCGCCGCCGACCAAGGCAACCTCGATATCCTCTTCTCCGTGGGCGGTAATTTCATGGAGGTCCTCCCCGAACCGAAGCAGGTGAAACAGGCCCTGGAAAAGGTTCCCCTGCGGGTCCATATGGATATTGTCCTCACGCCCCAGATGTTTCTCGATGCGACGGAGCACACCCTGCTGCTTCCTGCCGCCACCCGCTACGAGACCCCGGGTGGCGTTACCGAGACCAGCACAGAGCGACGCATTATATTCAGTCCGGAGATTCCCGGCCGTCGCATCGGTGAAGCCCGCCCCGAGTGGGAAGTTTTCCTCGACCTCGCACGGCGTGTAACGCCCGAGCGCGCCGACGCCCTCGACTTCCCCGACACGGCGTCGGTACGCCAGGAAATTGCCCAGGCGGTGCCCTTCTACACGGGCATAGAGAAGCTCCATAAAAAAGGCGACCAGTTTCAATATGGGGGTGCCCACCTCTGCGCCGATTGGAACTTCAATACCCCCGATGGCAAAGCCCACTTTTTCGCCATCGAGCCGGAAGCCACCGAAGTGCCCGAGGGCAAGTTCGCCCTCACCACCCGACGGGGCAAGCAATTCAACAGTATGGTCCACGCCGCCACCGACCAGATCACCGGGGCTACCCGCGAGGCCATCCTCATGAATCCCGCAGACGCCGCGGCCCTGGGCGTCTCGGAAGGTAATCGCCTTATGCTAAGCAATGACTTCGGAACCTTCGAAGGACGGGTCTATTTCGCCCCCGTCCAGCCCCGCAACCTCCAGATACACTGGCCCGAGGGCAACGTCCTCCTCGACCGCAATCGCACCGCCCGTGACGCGGGCGTGCCCGACTACAATGCCTATGTAAAGGCCGACCCCATCGGCTTCGGGGTAGACCTGTGAAACTCCGCATCGAAAATAATTCCGTCCGCTTCCGCATCACGCCCGAAGAGCTTACCCTGCTCAATGAGCGATGCCGTGTGGAAACCAGCACCCGGCTCTATAGCGAAGACGGCCGAAGCATTGAGGGGGAGTTCATTTACTCCCTCACCGTCGACAAGGAAGGGGGCCCCACCCGGTGTCGCATCGAGCCCAGCTTCATTATGCTCATCCTCCATCCCGATGAACTCAACACCCTGAACAGCCCGGGAAACGGGGGCGTTCACTACCGCCGGGAAAGCGTGTCGCCCTCCGGGGAAACCCGCCGTTTTATGGCCTATATTGAGATTGATAAGCCCGTGAAGAAGCGTAACAATCCTGAAAAGTGGCTGGAAGAATAGCAGGGCGACAGGATCTTGGACTTTCCTGCACGCGGCACAGGGCGCGCCCACGCAATCCGTCTTAGCTTCCGTGAGAAGTGATCCTGAACGCACGAGGGTGTTAGGCTTGACTCAGGAACACGACGCAACGTATAGAGGATTCATCATGCTGATTATTGCCAATCGATTGGGCTTCATCGGTGTCGTATTCGCGGCCCTCTTCATCCTGCCAGGTTACGCCACCGAAAGCTCCGACGCCGAAGCGCAATGGTGGAAACAGGTAGGTGAGAAATCCCGTGACAAACCTGCCTACGCCTACGTGAAGGACGACCCCGCGCTGCCCCGCGTGCTCATCATCGGCGACTCCATCTCCATCGGCTACACGGCACCCGTCCGCGATCTTCTCAAAGGCAGAGCCAACGTCCACCGTATCCCCACCAACGCGGGCAACACGGAGCGGGGCCTGGACAACATCGACGCGTGGCTCGGCGAAGGCAACTGGGATGTCATTCATTTCAATTGGGGCCTGCACGACATGAAGCGTCTGAAAGACGGCAAGCTCGATGCGACCATGCCGGTTGCCATAACTCCCGTTACCTATCATGACCATCTCATTAAACTGGTCACGCGCCTCAAGGAGACCGGGGCTAGACTCATCTGGGCCACCACCACTCCCGTGCCGGAAGGTGCCAAAGGCCGGATGCCTGGGGAAGAAGTCACCTACAACATGACGGCCGAAGGCGTCATGGATGAATTGGGCGTTTCGGTGAACGACCTCCACGCCTACATCCTCCCCCACCTGGAAAACCATCAGCGGAAGGCCAATGTCCATTTCACGGACGAGGGCTCCGCGTTTCTTGCGAAGCAGGTCGCCAAAGTCATCACCGACGCCATTTAAACCAAGACAGGCGCGGCGGCCAATCAGCAAGCATCGGCAGAGCCGGGGCTATGAGGAAAGCCGCGGCAATGGATCTGTTAAGTCCACGAAGTGGGCGACATAGGGCGCGAATTGGGTCACATGGAAGCCCATCGCTGCATAGCCGCAATCATTGACGTGGAACCACGAATCGACATAAATTCACACGAATAGGGTCCGTCGCGGAACCTCCGTGCATATAGTCGAAACTCGACGTTACCCACGTCGGCCAAAGTGGGATAGGCTTCCAGCCTGTCATGGCGACCGGGCCAAACGCCCAATGGGGCGATACGCCATGGGTAACAACTTGAAAAGCCTTGGTCAACGATTCAGTACCTCGCTCAATGTAGTGAATCGCAATCCCCTTACGTCAGCCTGGAAGGCTAACCCACTTTGGCGCACCTTCGAGCATTTGGGCTTGCTTCTCTACCGGAGTCCCAAAGTCTGATGAAATCCCCGCAACAATGCCGGTGGACTAACTTGGATATAGACGCCCCTTGTCTACCTGCCCCGAAAAGAGGCACCATGGAGGGGTCAATTCAACCCATACCCTGGAGCATTTCGCTACATGAAGTTTTCCCGCATTGTTTTCACCCTTTCCCTGTGTGTAGCGCCCCTCATTCACGCGGCGGAAACCGACGTCTTCGATGAGCCGGAACCCGCCACGACCGGCATCGTCCTCGATGGGCGCCTAACCGCCCTGCCCGACCTTCCCTATGGCCCTCTTATCCACCTCGACGAGGGGAAAATCATGGGCATCGATGGTAACGACACCATTGTCAGCAGCGACAGCGGCACGACCTGGGAACGGACGCCCATCTTCGGTGCCGACCAGAATATGGCCATCCGCGCGGAGCGTGCCCTCTTTCGCACCCGCAGCGGCACCATTATTTTGCTGTTTATCAATGATGCGGTGAAGCACTATTCCTGGGACAAGGAAAAGAATCTGCCCAATGCCGATATGCTCCTGCCCTCCTACGCCATCCGCAGCCTCGACAATGGCAAGACCTGGGTAGACCTCACCGAGTTGCACGGCGGCTGGTGCGGTTGCCTCCAGGACATCATCCAGACGAAGAATGGCAACCTCGTCGTACCCGGGCAGGAACTCCGCTACGACAAGGGCCGCCACGCCACCATGCCCTATGTCTCCACCGATGACGGCAAGACCTGGCTACGAACCCAATACCTCGACATCCCGGGCCAGGGCGATCACGCAGGCGCCATCGAAGGCACGGTAGAGCAACTGAAGGATGGGCGCCTCTGGATGCTCATCCGCAGTTACCATGGCTACTTTTACGAATCCTATTCAAGCGACGACGGCCTGACCTGGAGCGACATCAAGCCTTCCGCCATTACTTCCACCGGCTCACCCGGCAAGCTCCAACGCCTCGCCAGTGGCCGCCTCGCCCTCCTGTGGAATGCCATTCCCAACGAGGGCTACGTCCGACGTGAAGAGCTCTTTATCAGCCTCTCGGAAGATGAGGGAAAGACCTGGTCTCCGGCCCGCGTCATTGCCCGCAACAAGGGCGGCCGCCTTTCCTATATTCACGCCTTCGAAGCCACGCCCGGCGAACTCTGGATCACCACCATGCAGGGCGACCTCCGGGCCAGACTCTATGAGAAAGACTTCCTCGGCCCCTGGACACCCATCGTGGCCTTTGGCGATTCCACCACGGCGACGCGGAACAAGGTGAACATCTACGCCAACGTGTTGGAGCGCGAATTACCCGAACACGGTGTGGACGCGAACGTGTTCAATGCTGGCGTGCCCGGCAACAACACCGAGCAAGCGCGGAAGCGATTTCAGGCAGACGTTCTGGACCGTAACCCCGAAATCGTCATCATCCAATTCGGCATCAACGATTCCGCCATTGATGTGTGGGCCAACCCACCCGCCACCCAACCCCGTCTCGCGAAAGCACGCTATCGGGAGAATCTCGAATATTTCATCGCCGAGCTCAAGGCACGGGATATCACGCCCATTCTCATGACACCCAATCCCATGCGCTGGGCGGAGCGAACCCTGGAGCTCTATGGCAAGCCCCCCTATCTGCCCGACGACGTCGATGGCTTCAACGTGGTGCTCCAGGACTACGTCGCTACCGCCCGTGAAGTCGCGGCCGAGACGGGTGTGAAACTCGTGGATGTCTACGCGGCCTTCCAAGCCTACGACACGAAGGAAGGGCAATCGATGGATGACCTAATGCTCGACGGCATGCACCCCAACAGTGCAGGGCACCGGCTGGTAGCGAAAGCGTTGATGGATACGATTGGTGCGGGGACCGGAGCAGCTGAGTAAGCTCCAGGGGGCGGCAGCGACGACAGCGACACTTGAATAATATCGCGTCTTCCCGCAGGCCTCTGGTCCACGAGGGTGGTTGTTGGTTCCTGCTGTCCCTGCTGTCCCTGTCCCTTTCGATATCACCCCGCCGCTCCACGTATAATACGGTAACGTAACAACCCTCTTTCTCTAACCTCAGGTGCTCCATGAAATCCGACCCTACAGCGATGCCCAACCAACCCGGTGCCCTTTGCGACACCTTGGGTCGGCCGCTCCACGACCTCCGGATTTCCGTCACCGACCGTTGCAACCTCCGCTGCACCTATTGCATGCCCGAGGAACACTTCGGCGAGGCCTACGAATTCCTGCAACGGCGCGACCTCTTATCCTTTGAAGAAATCGCGACGGTCGCACGGGCGGTCGCCGCACTGGGGGGTGTCAAACTCCGTCTGACCGGGGGCGAACCGCTGCTTCGGAAAGACCTGCCGGTCCTGGTCGCCATGCTTCGGGAAATACCCGGCATTGAAGATATTGCCCTCACGACCAACGGACTCCTCCTCCCCCAGTTCGCCCAGGCGTTGCGCGAAGCCGGCGTCCAGCGGATTACGGTGAGTCTGGATAGCATCGACGATAGCACCCTCGCCCGAATCAGCGGACGGCCCATTGCCGCAAGCGATGTGTTGGCAGGCATCGATGCGGCCCGCGAGGCCGGCTTCGAGAAGATAAAGGTAAATGCCGTCATCCAAAAAGGGGTGAACGATCAGGATATCCTCCCCCTCGCCACCCACTTTCGCGGCACGGGCGTTATCCTCCGCTTCATCGAATTCATGGACGTGGGAACCCTTAACGGATGGAACCGCACGTCGGTGGTGACCGGTGCCGAGATGGTCGCCCACATCGCCGCCCGCTATCCCCTCGAAGCGGTCGCACCCAATTACACCGGCGAAGTAGCCTCCCGCTACCGCTACACCGACGGGCAGGGCGAAGTGGGTTTTATCACCTCCGTGT
>JAUIMA010000408.1 GCA_030432675.1 Candidatus Hydrogenedentota bacterium
CCGTCGTTGGCCACCTTCACATCCACGGGGCGACCCAGGGATTCGCCGCGGTAGGTCCAGCCGCTGGCGAAGTCTTTGTACTCAGCCACATTGCCGGCCGCATCGAGCACAACCTGCTTGATGCAGTAGCCGATTTTCACCGTGCGGGCGGAAGAGCCCTTGAGCGTCACGAAGAGGCTGTTTTTATACTCCGCCGGAAACTGATTGCCCGTGTAGAAGGTGAGGCCCAGGGGCGTCACGTGGGGTCCGAGATTCTGAACCGGCTTCACGTAGTCGTCCACGTTCTTGCCTTCGGCATGCTCGGGGTCGGGCACGGTGCCCGCGTGGAAGTAGGGGTTACCAAAATGCTGGCCCGCTTCCGTTACGCGGTTCAATTCACAGTCGGGCGAATCATCACCCAGGCCATCGCGGCCGTTGTCGGTGAAATAGAGGGTGCCATCGACAGGGCTCCAGGCCAGGCCTACCGAGTTACGCACGCCGCTCACATAGGGCTTGATGTCGGAGCCGTCGGCTTTCATGGACGTGATGGTACCCAGCCGGTCGTCTTCGAAATCCGTCGTGGGGTCGCAGTGGTCGCAGGGCGCGCCAATGCCAAAGTAAAGGCGGTCGTCAGGACCAAAGGCCAGGTACTTGGAGCCATGGGCGCCGTGGGTCGGCAGGGCGTCGGTCACCACCACGGGCTCGGGCGGATTCTCGAGTTTGTTTTCAATGTCGTCGTAACGCAGGATGCGGCTGATCTCGCCCACATACAGCGAGCCGTCGCGGAACAACACGCCATTGGGCGTTTTCAGCCCTTCGGCGATTACATAGGTCTTGTCCGCCACATGGTCGCCATCCGTATCGACGAGGCCATAGACCTTTCCGGGACCCCGGGTGCCAACAAAGACCGTGCCCTTGTCACCCACGGCCAGGGTGCGCACACCGGGCACGGTGTCGGCGAAGACGCTGATGGAGAAGCCGTCGGGCAGTTTGATGGTATCGAAGGATTGCTCAGCTGCAGATGCCGAAGCACCGCTAAGGACCAACGCGGCCGCCGTGGCCAGGGCGTGAAATTTCGTTTTCATAGTCGTTTCCTGTTGCATGGAATTGGTTAAAGGGGTAACCCGGAAACGGACATGCTACGGTATTTCGGGGCCGGGGGACAAGCACGGCGGCGTAGGGGGGTGAGGTCATCCCATCACCACTTGGGGAAACTGGTGAACCGTCGGCGCACTCCCGCGCCACCAATTGGTCTTCCAGACACAAAATATAACAGAACCTCCCGTGCCACGCGATGGCGAGTGAAACGAGGTTTCGTGTGCGTGGAGCACAGTAAGTTTTAGCCATTGGGAAGGCGCCAAACTCGGGCGTCCTGTTTATCACGTGGTGGCAGGGGATGGGGTGTTCGACAGTCCGCCTTGTGTTCAGTCTTGTGGTGCGGCTTGTTGGGCATGGAGAACAACAACTGGGTCTATCCGTGTTCACCCACAAGCTTCCCCCGCTTCGCTCCTCCGCTTGAGGGTGGCACCCCCCGCGTATCCAAAGCACTCAACACGCAAGCAAAGGGTGTGATCGTGAAACCGTTCCCATGGCCCGGTATACTAAGCACCCCAACCCCAACAGGCCCTATGGATTCTCAGAGCATCATTCTTATCACCGCGGCTTTCCTCACGGCCACCCTTTCCGGATTTCTCGGCATGGGGGGCGGTATCCTGCTTCTAACCATCATGGCCGCCTATTTTCCACCGGCCGTCCTCATTCCCCTCCATGGTGCCGTCCAGCTCGTCAGCAATAGCGTGCGGCTCGCGATGAACTGGCGCCACGTCGCCTGGACCATCCTGCTGCCCATGACCGCAGGCAGTGTGGTGGGGGTCATCCTGGGCGCTCGCCTGGTGCTGAAACTGCCCGACGCCGGCTACCAACTCGCCATGGGAGTTTTTATCCTCCTCATGACATGGTTACCCAAATTCAAATCCGCCCCGGCGGTGCCGGGAAAATTTTTCTGGCTCGGTGGCATCTCCACCGCACTCTCGCTGATTGTCGGTGCTACGGGCCCCTTGTTGGCGCCCTTCTTCCTCAAGGAAGGCCTGAAGAAAGAAACCATCATCGCCACCAAGGCGGGCGGGCAGGCCGTAACCCATCTGCTGAAAGTGGGGGTCTTCAGCCTGCTCGGCGTGCAACTCGTGGAACACGCCGCCCTCTTTGCCGGCATGGTGGTGGCCGTCACCGTGGGCACGGCCTGCGGAAAACTGCTCCTGGGCCGCGTCTCGGAGCGCTTATTCATCATCCTCTTCAAGGTACTCATTACGGTCCTCGCGGGACGCATGGTCGTGCTGAGCCTCCTCGGCGCGTGACGCGCTATCCGCCCCGGCCCTGGCGCAGGCGAACCCGTCCATCCGCATAAAAGCTCAGGCCCATATAGAGGGCCGGGTACGCCAGGCTCAGGAGCACCAGCCGTCGGTCGGGCGTGTCTTGAAGCAGGAGCACGCAGACCAACACCAGCCACAGGCCCCCCAGGGCGAAATTGGTCTTCCAGAGAAAGGCATTGCGGCTGGGATAGAGATAGCGGGTGGGGACGACGGTCAACACGGTGGGAATGAGCACACAGGCTACTGCGACGGCCGGGTGGGGCTGAAGCCAGAAGAGGTAGAGGGCCACGACATTCCAATAGGAAGGGAAACCGAGGAAAAAATGATCGTCGGTCTTCATGTCACTCTGGCCATAGGCATAGAGGCCCGCCAGCAGGGGCGGTACGATCCACGCCGGGTGGGGGAGAAGCCCCTCATGCACCACGATAAAGAGTGGCACGTAGATATACGTGAAGACGTCCACCGCATCGTCCACCCGTGCGCCACTGAATCGGGGCAAATGCACCTGAACCCGGGCCCAGCGTGCGAGAAGACCATCGGTCACGTCAATGAAAAAAGCCCCCATCAGCAACAGAAAGGCCTGTCGGGGCGACCCCTCCACGGCGGCCAACAGGGCAAAGAAGCCCAATACACCGCCACTGGCCGTGTAGCCATGGACCAACCAGGAAGCCACTTGCTTTAATCGTTCACCCTGCATGCGCCCAGTCTAACACGGGCCGCAGTGGCGCTTCAGCAGGGCAAGCGATTCAGGCCAGCTCGCAGGCCATCAGCCGTATAGTTTCTCGATGCTCTTCGCTGATCAGATCTTCCAGGGCCAGACGCAGATCTTCCGAATTCGCCTGCCGGAGCAGCATCTCGTAGACTTCGATAAGACCTTCGTCTACCTTGAGCACCTGATCCACCACTTCCGCCAAATCGGCATCAGGGTCGAAGCGCAGCGTGTCGGGGCGCACCACGTGCACCAGACTGGGAGAGATCTTAAACCAGGCGTTGAGCAAGGTATCGGGCGCGTCATGCTCGTAGGCCTCGATCACGCGGGCCAAGGCCCCTTCATTGTGCGCAAGGAAGGCCAACAACGCGTTGACGTCTGGATTGTGACGCTGGTGACTGGCCCGGGCATAGTGGGCCTGAAGGGCCTTGTGATAGTGAGAAACCCACTTGAGGAAATAGATGAAGGGTTGCGGTGCCATGGTGACCTCCTCTCGGCCATCCGACACAGCGCGTTGCACAGACACCATCTGGAAACGCTCTAAGGATAGTATCGCGCTAAATGGCCGATTTGTCCAGTGTCATTTTGGAACCGTCGCGCCCACGGCATCCAGTCGTATACAGGCCGCCTCGTGGCCCTCGCCACAGGCGATCAACGGGGGCGTCGACGCAGCGCATTCGGCCGTCGCCCAGGGACAACGGGGGTGAAAGGCACAACCCGACGGGGGATTGACGGGGGAGGGGGGATCGCCCTTCAACACCAGCTCAGAGAGGGTGGCCGCCGCGTCGGCCGTAGGCTTCAAAATGGCCGCGAGAAGGGCGCGGGTATAGGGATGACGGGGATGATCGAATACGTCTGATGCCGGGCCCTGCTCTACGATTTTCCCCAGGTACATGACGGCGATACGATGCACCATATGGCGCACCACCCCCAAATCGTGGGAAATGAGAATCATGGCGAGTTGCTCTTCCTTGCAGAGCGTGCGGAGGAGATTCAGAATCTGCGCCTGGACCGATACATCCAGGGCCGATACCGGTTCGTCGGCAATAATGAGTCGGGGCCGCAGGGCCAGGGCGCGGGCAATGGCGATGCGCTGGCGCTGTCCCCCGGAGAATTCGTGGGGATACTTTCGGACGAATCGTTTCGCGAGCCCCACGGTCTCCATAAGGCGACCCACTTCGGTCGCCACTGCGCTCCGCTCCACGATGTCATGGGTAAGGAGGGGCTCGGCCAGGGTGTCGTAGACCGTCTTACGTGGATTCAACGACGCGTAGGGATCCTGAAAGATCATCTGAAATTCGGGCCGGACGCGGCGCAGGGCATCCCGCTCATAGTTCGTGAGATCTTTGCCATTGAAGGTTACTGCCCCGGATGTAATGGGCAGCAGGCGCATGATGGTCCGGGCCAGGGTCGATTTACCACAACCGGATTCCCCCACGAGCCCGAGAATTTCTCCTTCACGGAGGGAAAGGCTGACGCCGTCCACCGCCCGCAAGACGCCGTGTTGGCGCTTATAAAAGGGACCCCTCTTCACCTGGAAGTGGGTCTTCACGTCGTTGACGGTCAGCAGCGAATCATTCATACCTGGGTCTCCGCGTGCAGGTGCGCCCGGGTGAGGCTCCCCGATTGAATGCGCAAACAGGCCGTTTCGTGTTCAGGAGACACGGCCTGCAGCGTGGGGGCCGATTCCTGACAGGCCGGCTCGGCATGGGCACAGCGGGGCGCGAAGGCACAGCCGGGGATAGGTCGGGTCATGTCGGGGGGCAATCCCGGTATGGTGTACAGGGCTTCCCCCTCATGGTGCAGGGCCGGCATAGAGGCCATAAGCGCCTGCGTATAAGGATGGGCCGACTGGCGAAACAATTCCGTTCGGGTAGCCGATTCGACCACCTGCCCGGCATACATAACCAGCACCCGGTCACAGGTCGCCGCTATCACACCGAGGTCGTGGGTAATCATGACGACCGCCATGCCCAACTCTTCCTGGCGCTTTTTGATGAGGGATAAAATTTGGGCCTGCACGGTTACATCCAACGCCGTCGTAGGCTCGTCGGCAATCAAAAGGGCGGGCCGGGTGATGAGGGCCATGGCGATCATGATGCGTTGACGCATGCCCCCGGAAAACTCGTGGGGAAAGCGGTTGAGGGCCGCCTCGGCATCCTGAATACCCACGTCATTCAGGGCCTGAATCGCTTCCTTGCGCGCGACGCCTTTGTCCAGATCGCCATGAAGCAACAAGGGTTCCGCCAGCTGTTTTCCCACGCGCATAAAGGGGTTCAATGCGGTCATGGGGTCCTGGAATATCATGGCGATGCGGCCACCCCGAATCTTCCGCAATTCGGCGGGACTGGCCGATAAGAGATCGGTACCTTCAAAGCGGGCCGTGCCCGATTCCACCTTGGCGGGCGGGGTCGGCAGGAGGCCCAACAGGGAATACTGGGACACCGATTTACCCGAGCCCGATTCGCCCACGATGCCCAACGTTTCACCGGGGGCTACCGAGTAGGAGATTCCATTCACCGCACGGACAATGACATCGCGCGTGTGGAAGGCGGTTTGGAGATTGTCTACCTCAAGCAGGCTCATAGCAACTTCCCATTCATGTCCACTAATCCTTCGAGGCCTTCGGGTCCAGGGCGTCCCGGAGGCCGTCGCCGAGGAAGTTCAGCGCGAACAGGGTGGCCGACAGGGCCAGACTCGGGAATAACAGCATCCAGGGATACTCTTCCATGGTGCGGACGCCGTCTTCGATCAGCACGCCCCAGCTGCTCATGGGCGGCTGGACCCCGAGTCCAAGGAAACTCAGGAAGGCCTCCAGCAACATGACCTGGGGCACC
>JAUIMA010000409.1 GCA_030432675.1 Candidatus Hydrogenedentota bacterium
GGGGACCTGAATTCGTTGGGTCCTGACCTGGGAGAACGGCAGCTTCGGGGGCCGGGTTCTCTTCCGTCGTATCGGGTGTCGACGTCGTTGAATCCGGGGTTGTTTCAGCCTCTTTCGGCGAGTTTTCTGCGGGCGCACCGACGTTGGTGAGGGTGACAGGCTCGGGGCGCGATTCTGGCGCCGGCGTCTCCGTAATCGCTGCCGATCCCGGTTGCGCTTCCTCCGGTAAGGCTTCCGGTGCAGACTCGGGAACCGTTGCCTCCTCCGGGGTGTCGGGGCTTACGGATTCTGGGGTGGCGTCGGTCTTGGCCGCCAGTTTTTCCGTATCCGGCGCTGCGGTGGGCGCAGGCGGGGAGGTGGTGGTCACGTCCTGCTCATCGGTGGACCCTGCGGCCGGGACAAGGGGCTCCGACGCGGTAGTTGGAGACGGGGCAGACGGTGTCTCCGGAGCGGGGGCAGGCGGCGCTTCGGCTATCACGGCATCGGTTGCGATACGTGGAATCGGACTGCCAAGATTGGGGGTGCCCGGCGAATTGGACCAACTCTGGAGTACCATGCGGACTTGCTTGCCCGCGATTCCATCCACCTCCAGACTGGTTTCTGCCTGGATTCGGGCGATGGCCTTGGAAACCGTACCATCATAGGTGTCGTTATTGTCCGGTGCCGGGATACGACCAAGGGCGGCAAGCTGGGTCCGGAGTTTGCGGACGTTGCCGTTGCGGGCTCCGGGAAGCAGGGCGGATGCCGTCGGGGCGGGATCATCCCACATGACAATGGCGTCGCCTGTGTAGGCCGCCCGGAAACGCCCCCTATCCATCGTCCAGGTAGTATCCTGGGAGGTCAGGGTCAAGGTGTCTCCCGTTACTCCGCGCAGGAGAGCCGAGCGAATCGCGTCACCCTTTTTGAGTTGTACCAGGGCGGGCAGGTCAAGGGCCAGCAGTTGATCGACGGCCGGACGCAGGAATTCAATGGAGAGGCCATGGTCCCGTGCGAAGGAAGTCAGAAGGTCCGGCTCCAGGGCTGTCGGGATGGTTCCCGTAGCCGTCTTGTTCCACGTTTCCAACATACTGTGAAGGGCCGCTTCATTACTCGCGGCATCTGTCCCATCGAAGAGGGAATTCGGCAGGGGGTCGGAGGGCGGTGCGGTGACTGGCGTCGCGGCAGGCCCGCCGGGAGACGGGACTTCCGCCAAGACCTCCTCGCGTGCCTCGGGCGGGCTCGCATCCGCTGTCGCGGGCGTGACGGCGACGTCTATGGGCGTTGGCGCTGCGGGCGGCGTAACCGGAACCGGGGCCGCTTCGGGAAGCTTGGCGGCGAGCCAATTGAGGTAGCCCTGGGTGCGTTGTCGCAACACGGTCGAATTGGCGAAGACAATGGCAATGATTAACGCGATCGTAATGGCCGTAATGGGATTCCAGAGTAGACGGCCCAGGGAATTTCGTGCGCCACGCTGGCTGAAGATGTCGTCGCCGCGAATTTCACGGTAGGCCCGCTGCACGATGGACGCGCTAATGGTGTGGACTTCTTTCGTAAAGCCGACGAGTAAGGCCCGGTCGCACAGGGCATTGATCACCCGGGGGGTGCCGCCTGAAATCTTGTAGACTGCCCGCACCGCCGACCGGGCAAACTTTACCTTGCGTCGGCCACCGGCCACGTGGAGTCGGTAGGCCACATACTGCATGACCTCTTTCTCGCTCAGGGGCTTCAGGTGGTAGCGGGCTGTGATGCGTTGGTTCAGCTGGCGCAGTTCGTGGAGGGCCAGTTTTTCAGCCAATTCGGGCTGGCCAATCAACACAATCTGGAGCAGTTTCTCGGTTTCGGTCTCCAGGTTGGAGAGGAGCCGGATTTGCTCCAGCACCTGGGGGTCCAGATTTTGCGCTTCATCAATGAGAAGGACGCAGTTCTTCCCCATGGCCGCTGCTTCGAGCAGATACTGGTTCAGCTCTTCGGTGAGCTCCAGGGTGTTGGCACCCTTGGTGTCCACCCCAAATTCGGACGCAATTTTCTTCAGTAGCTCGAGGGGGCTGAGCATGGGGTTGAAGATGAAGGCCAACTCGGTGTCTTCATCCAACTGATTGAGGAGATTGCGGCAAATGGTTGTTTTGCCCGTGCCGATCTCCCCCGTCACCATGACAAAACCGCTTCGACTGCGAATGCCGTAGAGCAGGTGGGCGAAGGCTTCCTTGTGCTTATCGCTCAAGTAAAGAAAGCGGGGATCCGGGGTCAGATTGAAAGGCTTTTCCCGCAAGCCATAGAACGCTCGGTACATGAGTTTCCTCGTAGACGTATCGATTCGCAGCCAGTAATTCGGTTCGATCTGTCAGCGTAGCACGTCACGGGAGGGGAGTCAATTTGTCAACCAACCCGCACAAGGGGGCTATGGGCACCGCGTCCCGGGGTTTCTCATGCCCTCCGGGAGTCATCGGTCCGTCCTGTTGGGCAGATCGTCATGTGACAGAGGGTCAATTGGTCAAAGTGACAGATTTCCGTCGCCTGGGCGAGCCGTTTACTACAGCCACCAAGTGCGCTAAATAATACGTAACACATCGTTTACGCCGTTCATGGCGCCAGGGTGTGAGATTGGCACGTCCATTGCGTAGTAACGCTGTCGGCCCGGGGCAGGCCCAGAAGAGGAGGTATAAACAATGAAAGTTTACTACGTCAAATGTCGATCCTGTAATGAATCCATGCGCGCCAACGCCAAACTCTGCATCCATTGCGGTGCCCACGCCAGTCGTCCGCCTGCGTTCTGGTTTTCCTTCCTCAGCGCGCTCTTCGTAACCTATGTGGTACTCGACAACTACAACCTCATTTAGGCAGGTGTCCACGTAGCAATGAGTCTGGATCCACGCCCCGGCGTCTGTGCCGGGGCGATATTTTCCCAAGATGCGTCTGTTCCCCAATGGTGGTATGGTCTCTCGCACCAGCGTTCAGGGAGCATGCCCGACGCATCAACGGGAACGTGCAACGGTGCCTTTTCGCACCAGGTCCGCTGCACGTTCCCCACTTCCCCCTGCCAATCGTGGCCTAAAGTCCCGGAAGTGACTCGGCCAATGTCCGCCAGGCTTCCAGCTCGGGAATGCCGGGTTTACGTTTCCCAAAAATCTGGGCAATTTCCTTGCCCGTGGCATCGTAGAGCTCTACGGAGGTGACCACGCCGTCTTCCGTGGGCTTGCGCACCAGCCAGGCCTCATGAATGCCCTCTTCCAGGAGATGGAGATTAAAGTCGGGATCCATGATGTTGTACCAGCCGCGGGCTTCCAGCACTTTCTTGATGGGGCCCGTGTGGATTTCGATGCAGCCGTTGTTGCCGACGAAGACCATAATGGGGAGTTCATCCTGCGCGGCCGTTTCGAAAATGGTGCGGTGGGTTGAAACGGGCAGGCGGCGGGTGAAGGTGCCCTCCGCCATGCGAATGGCCTGGGTGCGGGCCACCCCGAACTTTTTCAACAGCCCATAGAAGTCGTGGGTGTCCTTCAGTGCGCCCCAGGCTTCCAGGAGGCCTTCCTGGTCAATTTCTTCGTCGGGGGTGACGGCAGGTGCCGGGGTCGCCGGGCTAACTTCCGCTTCTTTCGACTGGTCGTCACTCTTGAATTGGGCCACAATGTCTTGCCAGGCACCCGACGCTTCCGGGGGCAGGTAGACCTTGTGGAGGGCGCTGCCGCTGCCATTGAAGAATTGGATGCTGTAACTGTAGTGGGGGTGACTGGGGTGGAAGACCGCGAAGGCATTCGTCCAGGTCGTCATGAAGAGTCGAAGATCGATACCTTCATCCAGGACGAGGCCCATGTGGCCATGGAATGAAACGGGGGTGTAATTGCCCTTCTTCTCGATGACGGCCCAGTGATTGCGGGTCAGCGCCATGATGGGACCTGCCGTTTCGAGGGCTTTCAGAATGTCCCCACACGGGCCATTCAGTCGCGTTGCCGTTTCGCCGCAGTCGGTGGCCAGTAACTCCATTTCGCTGACTTCGAGTGCGATGGCGGCATCATAGATGCGGGCCCGGGGGTGTTCTGCCCGGTAGGCGTTCCAACGTGCGCTCAAGTTGCTTTTGGTCGCTTCTGCCGTACTCATAATTATTTTCCTTTCAATCGTCGAGTGGACGTGTTTTTAACGGGTTTAATGGGCCGCTGCAAGGGGCAGGGCCTCTGGGGTCTCAATGGGGTGACTGTCCAGCAAGGGGACGACCCAGGGACAGCCACAGGGGTGCTTCCAGACCACACTTTCAATGCCATACACGTCGTGGATGCGCTCCGAAGTCAGCACTTCTTCCGGGGTGCCCTGGGCGGCCGTACGGCCTTCGTGGAGCAACACCAGCTGATCGGCGAAACGGGAGGCCAGGTTGAGGTCATGGAGCACCGCAATAATGGCACATCCTTCTTTGCGGCGCTGTTGACAGACCTGGAGGATTTCCTGCTGGTAGTGGATGTCCAGATGGTTTGTGGGCTCGTCCAGCAGGAGCAGGCGGGGCTCCTGGGCGAGCACCCGCGCCAGGTGGGCCCGGGTGGCTTCCCCGCCCGACAGGGTCGTTTGGAGTCGGCCTTCGAGATGGATGATGCCTGCCGCCGTCAGGGACTGGTCCACGACACGGCGGTCGTGGGGGCTTTCGAAGCGCCCGAGGCGATGGGGTTGGCGTCCCAGATCCGCGATCTCGCGCACGGTGAACGGGTAGTCCACCGAAGGGTTCTGCTGAAAGCAGGCCCGCTTCCGCGCCAACTGGGTGGGCGAAAGCTCTACCAGCGGTTCACCATCGAGGGTGATCGCGCCGCTTTCGGGCTGTAACTCGCCGCCCAGCAAACGGAGGGCCGTGGATTTACCAGCGCCATTGGGGCCGATGAGCGCCACGAAGTCCCCTGGATTCACAGAGAGATTGAAGTTATCCAGGAGCAACTTCGTGCCAATGCGGTAGCGCAATGCGTTTGCCTCAAGCATAGGCGTGTTCCTTATGGGTTCGAATCAAGAGCCAGACAAACCAGGGGCCGCCGACCAACGCCGTAATGACACCCACCGGGAGTTCCACCGGCATGGCGATGGTGCGGGCCCCCAGATCGGCGAGAACAAGCAGCGACGCGCCGCCCAACGCCGAGGCGGGAAGCAACCAACGGTGATCGGCCCCTACGGCAATGCGGATGAGGTGGGGGACGACCAGTCCGACGAAACCGATGCCGCCGGAAGCCGCCACCGACGCGCCAACGGACAGGGCACAGCCCAGAATGATCTGGCGCTTTACCCGGTTGGGTGCGATGCCCAGGTTGAAGGCTTCCGTGGTGCCCAGGGCCAGGGCATTCAGGGCATTGCCTGCCCGAAGCAGGAGTGCGAGCCCGATGCACGAAAGGCCGAGGGTCCAGAAGGTGAGGGGCCAGGTGGCATAGCCACAGCTGCCCAGTTGCCAGAAGGTGAAACTGCGCAGTTTTTCATTATCAGCCAGGGTCGTCAGGAGTCCGATAATTGCGAAGGCAATGCTGTTGACGGCAATACCCGCCATGAGGATGGTCACCATCCCATTGGCGTGGGTCCGTTGGGCGATGAGCCAAACGAGGAAGACAACGGCCGCACTGGAGACGAAGGCCGCCAGGGGCAGGCCCCACATGCCGAGCACTGGGGAACTCACGAACATGAGCCACAGGGCCGCACCGAGGGCGCCACCACCGGTGACACCGACGAGCTGGGGGTCGGCGAGGGGATTGCGAAAGAGCCCCTGCAGACAGGCCCCGGAGCAGGCCAGCGATGCGCCGACGATAGCCGCGAGCACCACGCGGGGAAAACGGATGTAAGCCAGGACACGATAACCGTCTTCCTCCGCGCGGTGCCAAAGTATCCATGGAATCTTCCATGGGGGAATGTAGTACGCGCCCAGGCCCGCGGCCAACGCCAGGATAATGGGCAAGGAAA
>JAUIMA010000410.1 GCA_030432675.1 Candidatus Hydrogenedentota bacterium
ATTGCGGTCGGTCTGGTGATGACAATTCACGCAGTAGGTGTTGAGCCCATGGTCAAAACGGGCGTCAATTTCGGCATGCTCCCCCTTGAGCTCATTTTGACGCCGGGGACTATCAAAGTCGTTGTGGCATTCCGTACACTTGTATTCGAAGGTGCCCCGGCGATGACGGAGCGGCCGAAGCGCGCCTCGGACGGGGGTAGTATCAAAGACCTCCCCCACCACGTCACGTGCGTAGAGGGAATCGGGAGCGGGGATCTCGGAGGAGCACCCCATCATGACCAGCAGTCCTGCCAAGAGGCTTGCCATCGTCAGGCGGCGTAACGGGAGGGACGCGTTCATAGCGCGAATCTTTTCGGGTAGGTATTTCTGCTCATGCCCAGCTATCTCCATAGCCAGTAAGAGCAACTACCGTTCCAAAAACATGACGGGCACGGGTGGTGTGAGAAAGCCCCCTAAAATGACGTATTTTCGGGACATCTTTTGTTCATGTCTGCCACCGATGCACACTGCTGCGCTGCACACTTCTGTCTCGGCTGCGCAACGTGACACCACCGGAGTCCCTATCGGTACTCCTCTTCCATGGCTTCCCAGAACCCTTTTTTGAATTCCGACCACGCCGACGGCTCTTCCTGCCAGGAGCTGTAGAGGGCGTCGAAGAACTCCTCGGTCATGGGAAATTTCACGCCGCGCTCCACGTATTCAATGTGGCCGTCGAGATAGAGTACATGCCCTCCCGAAGGCTGGTGATAGCCCCACCACTCGACGAGCACGGGAATCTCCCCGGGGTTGGGAAGCCCGCTGTTTAGCGAGGGCAGATCACCGGTGGGACAAGGAATACTCTCCTGCCCACTGAAGGCGGCCCAATCGTCACCGACCGCCTTACGGGCCTCCAGGTAGGCCGTCATTTCCACCTGATTCCGCACGGCGAATCCCAAATACAAATAGTCCGCATCATCGATAATATCTTCGTCGGTTTCGCCCTCGTAGCCCCCTTCCGGACAACGCAGTAGTTTTGCCTCAAAGGATGCTAACATGTCGTCTTCTGGCAGGAAGTTATCGGGCCGCTGGGTCAGGCGGGGATAGCTTCCCCCTGCTTTTTCACTATAGCTGACGAAGGCCTTACTCAATTCCTGGAGGTTGTTTTCGCAACGGGGACGACTCACGGCATCGGTCGCCCGTCGGACATTCGCAAAAAAACGCTCGGTCATGGGAAACTGACTGTCATATTCGAGGAATTCCACGTGTCCGTCCAAATAAAACACATGGCCCCCGGAAGCGTTGTGCAGTCCGCTCCATTCAATCAATAGCGGGATGCGTTCGGGCTCAGGAAGCCCCAGGGCCAACGGTGCCAGAGGGCCCTGAGGACCCGCGATTGACTCCAGAGCAAGGAAGCGGGCCACGTCGCCATCCACGCCCACGTAGGCATCGACATAGGCTTCCATCTCTACGGCATTGCGTACGGCGCTACCGAGGTATATGTAGTCGCTATCAAGCAGTATGTCTTCGACCGACTCGCCTTCGTAGGCCATGGCAGGGCATCGCAAGCGCGTGCGGTCCAGTTCGGACACGGATGGCCCGCCAAAGAGAAAGGGCTCTCCCTCGGTCGCCAAGGGGGGTAGAATCCCCTGGTTTCGTTCACCAACGGCCAGCAGCTGCGCGCCCAGGACGGAAATATTCTCCTCACAGGATTTCAACGTTCCCGCCCCCCACGCCTGACCTGCGGCCTCATAGAAAGCGTCGGTCACGGGAAACCGGCTATTCATTTCGAGGTATTCGATGTGGCCGTCGAGGTAGAGTACATGGGCGCCATCGGGCTCGTGATAGAGATTGTACTCCACCAACAGGGGAATCTGGTCGGCACCAGGCATATCCGCTTTGAGCACCTGCGCGGGAGTGATGGCCTCCGTTACTTCGCCCCCCGAAGCCACGTAGGCATCCATGAATACATCCATCTCTGCCTGTGAACGGATGGCGGCACCGAGGTAGATGTAGTCCGGATCTTGAAGAATGTACGACTCCTCCTCGTCATCGTAGGCGACCGAGGGACAGCGCAGCCAATGAACGTCAATGGTATTGACGAATTTCTCGCCAAACGAAAAGGGAACACTTTGCCCGGTCTCGAGTTGGGGAAACTGGCCCCCGTGCTGCTGGCTGTAGGCCGAAAGGGCACCGTGGAGGGTAACGAGATTGTCGGCGCAGCCGTTCTTTTCTCCCGTTTCCTGCAATTCGATAATACCGGGAAGCATGGCAAGGAAAGCGACACCGAGCACAAGCGGCACACACAAGAGGCTGACGAGAATCATCACCCCCCTTCCGCCGGATTTCGCTTTAGGCGCGGCCTGGGGAATGGGTCGTGCTACGTGGGCCGCCAGGCCAGGTGCTGGCGCCGGTCGGGCAGGCAGGGGTGGGGGTGTGGCCTGTCCGGTGGCTGGAGGCAGGGGCGGAGGCGGAGGCGCACCTCCGTTGCTATTCGCCACGATGTTTTCGGGACTGCCGAGCGAAGCAAGCACCTGCCGGGCGACGGCCTGGGTGACCTGCTCTACGCCAGCCTGTGCAAGGCGGGCTTGCACCGCTTTCTCGACAGATGACACCAAAGGCTCTGCCCAGACGCCCTGCGCCCGACACCGGGATTTCACTTCATCCAGATAAGCCTGATAGAGGTGGCGCGCTTCATTCGACCATTGCATTCGATGATTCCCCACGTTTCCCTGATCGGAGTGCGCACAGCGTTGTGGGTTGAGTCGCTCTGAAGACTCTCCCCCGGCAGAAGCCGTTGCCATTCCCTCCGACATCGTCCAAAGGAAATCCTACCCCATTCGACACAGGGAGGCAACTCCGATTATTGGACCTCTGCAATAGCAACCGCCAGGGTCCGCGCCACGCCGGAGGCAGGACGGGCGGCGGCCCAATACCAACTGGCCGCATCGGGCCAGGAGCGTACCCCATCCGTCCAATCACTCAGGGTACCGCCTGACACGATCATTCCCGGGTCCACGCTGAAAAAACACTGGCGCACGGTGTAGACCCTTCCATCGGGGTGCTCCGCACGAAAGCGACTCCAGAGATGGCCCTGCGCATCCCTCCACGCAGACAAGGTGCTGCAACGAAAGCCAAAGGCCCTGTAACACTCCTCGGTGGTGTGAAGGGTCAAGGTTGGGTCGCTACATTGTCGCAATAGTATGGTGCGCCCACTCTCCTCCAGTGTTCCCCGGGTCCAATCCCCCAGATAAGTGTCCCGAAAACGTGCCATGGCGGCGTCCGGTGGCGTCTCCCGCCACCGTTCCCCATCGACACGGAGGGGCCACGTGGTCTCTCCCACCGGCTCGTGTCCCTGCTCTTCCGCGGTCAGCGGAACCAACGCCGCGAGCACACCAACCATCGCCAGCCCCCAGACAGGCCAATGCATACCACGGGACACCCTTGTTCCCGGACGTTTCGCTTCCCCCTGTCTCCGTTGGAACCACAGGGCCGCAGCGGTGAGTAATACCACCGTGCCGCCGAAGGCGGCTACGCCCGTCCCTTCATGAAGCCAATCGGCCACCTCGCCGCGCCGGGAAAGGATAAAAAGTATGCAGACCCGCGCGGTATTTCCGATGAGGGCAAGGAGGCACCCCAGGGCGGCGAGAAGCAGGGTTGGAATGACTCGGAGTTGGGTCAGTACCGTGACCATGCCAACCCATAGGGCGGTGATACGCAGCATCCGCACGCCACTGCAGGGTGCATCAATAAACACGGTGTGGGTACCGTCGCTCAGCCCCGCACCGAGGAGGTCAATCCCGCCACCCAACAATACCGAGGCCAGATAACCCACCACGATGCGAAGGGGATAGCCAAAGTACGTGTTGAAGACCACCCCCAGGGGCAAAGAGGCCAGCATCCAGAGAATAAGCCCGGTCGCGTGGATGCGCCGTACGGGGGCCAGGGTTGCGAGCAATCCGAGGGCCATGGCCGTCATGGCAAAGCCCGAGGAGAGGAGCCGTGGATAGGGTCCAAAGGTGACCACGTAGCCGCCAAGAAATAGAGCGCAAGTGGCGATCAGCCATCGGGAAGGTGGCGGGATAAGGTCCCGGTCGTGATACATCAGTCCTGCCCACGTAGCGACAGCCGCCAGCATACTCCAGAGCCCCGTGCTCGGGTAATCGGGCGCGAGCCATTGTCCCCAGAAACGAAGCAACACGGCCCAGCATGCCACGAGGAGGCCCAGCACCAGGGCGGCACTCCGAAGGGCCTGCACAGGCACCTCCCGGTGGGCAACGAGCCCCTGTTGGTGGACCGTTGTGGCACCACTCATCCTACCGTCTCCGGAGTAGGACGTGGTGTCATCCGTGTGCGGTAGACCACGAAACCCAATGCCAACAGTGCCACAATAATCAGTAGCCACTCTTCGGGTTCCGGCACAGCGGGCACGGCATTAAGGTCGGCCTCGTCGTCGAGTCCATGACGCTCGTACTGGGCCTTGGTCTCTAATACAATCGCCCCACTCACCGGTGTGACCAGGCGGCAGCGACGGGCAATCGTGCCCGCCGCATTGGCCTCCAGGGGCGAGTGGGACTGCAGTAAGCCCATCACCTGGTCCAGTGCGGCGAGACGTACCAGATGAGAATTGGTACCGTGCTTGCCAGCCGCGCTATCCGACTCCGTTTCGGCGAAGGTAAAGTGCGGCATACCCTCGGTGGCTGCCCCGGTCTGGACGATTCGGGCCACGGTGGCCTCGACAGAGTCCGTTACGAGGACGGGTACCACTTCGGTATAGGCGTCGAGGTTTTCCATAAACTGAACGACGCCCGGGGCCGCAGCGACGAGGTGGATACGCACCGACTGACCGTTCCGCTTGCCCGATTCCAGGGCCTGGGTGAGCCGGTCTACGTTCCCGTCTTTCAGGGGTTGGGGACCGTGGATGACAATGACTTCTCGTTCTTTCCCGTCCGCAACTTCACCGAGGGCCGTGACCACACCGTTCAACACGGGCTGTCCAAATTCGTAGCGCTGCGCACCCAGCCAGGCGGCAAGCCCATCACGTCCCCCCGCGCCATCCCACACGGCCCCTTCTCCCCCCGCAAACACGGCGCGGAGCGTGACGTTCTCGGGGATTGCCTGCAGCATGGCGTGCCAGTCTATCCGTGCCTTCCCCACGCCCACCGAGCCATCGACGACCAGGCAGACTTGGCGCTTCTCGGCACGGGGCTGGATACCGTCGCGTTGCATGGTGGCCACGTAGCGACCCAGGGCCCCCTGGTGGGGCGCGGTATCGAAAACACGCGGCAGAGACAAGAGCGCGCCTGCGCCATTGCCAAAGAGTTCTTGCTGGCGGATGGTGCCAAGCTGGTTCACCGTGCCGGACTCATTGCCCGGTTTATTGAGTTTGGCCTCCGCGAGGGTCACGGCACCCGGACTGGTGATGTTGAGTCCATGGGGCAGTCCCATGGGGAGCGTGAAATTCTCGGAGAGGATAAAGGGCATACGGTAAAAGGCCCGGTCCCCCTGGCCATGGAGCGGCGCGGTGATGCCGATTTTCACCTTCATTCGGCCATAAGCGGGCACAGGAAAGCACTGGAGGAAGACCTGGTCGCGACCCGCCGAGGTGAGGAGGGCCGGGTCGCGCCGTCGGACGATGGCTACTTCTCTGTAGGCTGCCTTCACCTGACTCCGACCACCAAAGGCCGCTTCCCGCTCTTCGCCATTTATCCAGAGCGTCAAGCGACTCGCGACTCCCCCCGGTGGCAGGGTGATGAGGCAGCGGGCTTCATTGGCGATGGGGTTGTTGTTGTCGAATTCGAGTATCCACTCTGTGTAGCTTAAGCCCTGGGCGGCCATGTCTTCCCCCGAGAAATCCACATTCATGGCACTCTGAATCAG
>JAUIMA010000411.1 GCA_030432675.1 Candidatus Hydrogenedentota bacterium
CTGAACGGGCCTGCGCGACAGCCTCAGCAAACCGCTCCGCACGTTGGCGTATCTCGTCGAATGCGCCGGTAGCAATGAGGGAAGACGACACCAGCGCCGAGCCCACGCCCACCGCAGCAACTCCTGCCCGGATGAAGGTGTGCACGTTGTCTGCGTCAATTCCACCGGTTGGGACCAAGGGGATTTGTGGCATAGGGGCGGCCACGGCCTTGATGTAGTCCAAGCCACCTAAGGTTGCGGGGAAGACCTTAATGAGATCGCCCCCCAATTCCCAGGCCCGCAAGATTTCCGTTGGGGTGAACGCACCCGGCAGGACCGGTGCCCCATAGCGTCGACCTGTCCGGATAGTCTCTTCATCCGTAATGGGACATACCAGATACGCTGCGCCCGCACTGACCGCCATTCTGGCCGTTTCCGCGTCCAATACGCTCCCCGCACCCAGCAGTACATCGGCTCCGGCGAGTTCTCGTTGGGCGGCCGCGATAGCGTCCAGCGCGCCCGGCGTTGTCATGGTGACTTCCACACAATGAATGCCCCCCTCCACCAACGCCAGGACCGTGCGCACGAGCGCCTCCCCGCCCTGGTCCGCCCGGATGATGGCGATTACGCCCTTTTGTTTCAGATACTGTACACGGTCGTGGTGGTCCAAGAGAGGAATCCTTTTGTTCGGAAAGCGCATTGCCGAATGAATTGCGGGATATGCTATGCTCGCCTTTTGAAAATGCCATAGCATGGATTATGACAAACTGCGAGAAAGGACTGCACCATGTGCTTCCCACCCTCAATCCAACCAAGACGCACCACGACCACATTGTCGGCCTTGGCCGTGGTGCTTTTCCTCATGGGTGGCACCATGGGAATCGTCCAAGCCGACCCGGCACCGGGGTACACCATTCCCATCGTGGACATCTCCGCACAGACCGAGCGCCAGGTTGTAGTAGATCGTGAAGCGGGCCAATATCTTGGGCACCCGACGACCGTGCTGCTTGAGGACAATACGACCATGATTACGGTTTATCCCAAGGGACACGGCCGCGGTCCGATTGTGATGAAGCGTAGTAGCGACGGGGGTCGTACCTGGAGCGACCGTTTGCCGGTGCCCGAGAACTGGGCGACCTCGAAAGAAGTGCCCACCATCCACCGCGTCATTGACCCACAGGGCGTCAAACGGTTGATCATGTTCTCCGGTCTGTACCCCATTCGAATGGCCGTTTCCGAAGATGATGGGGCGACCTGGTCGCCCCTGGAACCCATCGGAGATTACGGTGGCATTGTGGCCATGGGCTGCGTGGAGCGCCTGAAGAATGGAAACTACATCGCCCTCTTTCATGATGATGGTCGTTTTATTGACGGTAAGGGCTCGAAGGCCGCGCCTCCCGAAGGGGGCCCGGTCTTCAAGGTATATCAGATCGAATCGAAAGACGGTGGGCTGACGTGGGGTGGCCTCCGGGTCATCGCAACCCATCCGGAAGCACACTTGTGCGAACCGGGTATCTTCCGCTCTCCCGACGGCAGCCAGTTGGCTGTCCTGCTGCGCGAAAACAGCCGTAAGCTCAATTCGTTCCTCATTACCTCAGATGATGAAGGCACAACCTGGTCGGAGCCCCGTCAGGTGCCCGCTTCCCTTACGGGAGACCGGCACACGGGCAAGTATGCTCCCGATGGCCGTCTCTTTATTTCCTTTCGGGACACCACCCGCCAGAGTCCGACCAAGGGCGACTGGGTCGGTTGGGTTGGCTCATACGACGACATTGTCAGCGGTCGCGATGGCCAGTATCGTGTACGAATCATGGACAACCACAAAGGGGCCGACTGCGCCTATCCGGGTGTGGAAGTGCTCCCCGACGGCACCTTCGTTACGACGACCTACGGGCACTTTTCGCCCGATGCGAAACCCTATGTGGTCAGCGTGCGTTTTACCCTCGACGAGTTGGATGCCCTGCTGACGGCTCCATAGTTACATTCACCCGATTGGCGTGCGGTCGCGAGAGCGTTGTCTGGCGGTGTACCGCCAACCCGTGTTCACATCCAGATACAGGTAGGCTTTTCCATGAAATTCAAGTTGATTGTCTGTGCGTTGCTAATGTCCCTGGGGCATTGGGGTGTTTCTGCGGCCGAGTTGGGCGATGTCGCTTTCCGGCAGGCGCTTCTCGACGTGGAAACAGATTTGCGGCTCATGTGTGTTGCCGCCCACCCCGACGATGAAGACGGGGCGACGTTGGCCTACTACCGTATGCTTCACGGCATCGAAACCCACGCGGTGATTGCCACGCGGGGGGAAGGTGGGCAGAACGAGAAGGGGCCGGAGCTCTATAATGCGCTTGGCGTGATTCGCACCCGGGAAATGCGCGCGGCGGCCGCCATCGAGGGGGCCCAACTCCACTTTTTGGACTTGCCCGAATTTGGATACTCCAAGACCGCCGAAGAAACCTTGGCTATCTGGGGCGAAGCCGTAGCCCTGGAGCGGATGGTGCGGGTCATACGGGAAACCCGACCCCACGTCATCATCACCAACCACGGGCGAATGAAGGACCACGGTCACCACCAGGCCATCGGCGCAATTCTTCAACGGGCATTTGACGCTGCCGCCGATCCTGCCCAGTTTCCCGCTCACCAGCGCCAGGGGCTGGAACCCTGGCAACCCTTGCGCCTTTACATCCGTGATTTTAAGGGGGGCGAAGGAGCGGTTGCGAATGACATTGCTACCCTGGAGCCCATTCGGGGGAAAACGATCGCAGAAATCGCGGCCAGTGCCTTGGAGGTTCATGAATCCCAGGGGATGCGTTTTTTTATTGATTTGCTCCTTTCGACCCAGCCTCGTTCCTATTATCAGCTGGTGCTGAATAAGCGCGACGTGAGGGCAACGGCGAAGTTGACCGGGCGCGGTCCCCTGTTTGAAGGACTGCAGTGGACAGAGAGCACGGAACGGCCTCATCTGGATTCCCGCACCGTCAGCCGGGAAGTAGCAAAACCGGTTCTTCTCAGCTGGCTCGCAGCCAATGAAGCCATGCGTACCGGCACCTTCGATGAGCAGTCCCGTTGGGCGGCCGCCAACAGCGCCGCGATTCAGGCGGTAGAATTGCGGCTGAAGACTACGCTGAGTGATCCCATCGCGACTCCGGGACAGGATGTCACTATTTCCGCATCGTTGGTTGATTTTGGCGAACGGGATAGCATCGTCGCGAATATGGAATTGGCCCATCACCATGGTTTGAACGCCGTCGGGCGTCACAAGATCGAGGCGCCGATTCATCGCACCGGTGCGGCGGAGGGCGAGTTCAAAGTCGCATTGACAGAGGATGCCGAGTTGACCCTTCCCCATGCCCCTCGTCTCTTTGATGCCCATTTCCTCGCGCCCCAGTTATCGGTTGAGGCGGAGGTCATCTGCGGCAATGCCACACTCCTTCTTTCTTCCCCGGTTTATCTCGATGTGGCAGCCCCCCTGACTATAGAATGCCCGGATGCCCCCATTTTGGTGCGGTCGGCCACCGCCTCGACATTTCCGCTCCGGTTGCTTGTGACCAATAATACGACGGCTTCACTGGCCGAGTATCTCACGGTCGCCGTGCCTGACGGGTGGCAGGTGGAGCCCCGTCGCCAATCGGTATCCCTGGCTCAAGAAGGGGAGCAGCGATTTGTGACGTTCTCTGTTACACCGCCGGAAGAGGTTGCCCCAGGTGACTATCCAATGTCCGCAAACGTGGTCGGTGCGACCGACGCGACGGAGATCACCATGCGCGTCGTGGATGTGAACGTGCCCGAAGGGATTCACGTTGGCGTTATTCAGAGCTACGATGACACGTTTGTGACCACGCTTAAGAAACTCGGCGTCTCCCACGAGACCCTCCAGATTGAAGACTATGTCGCGGAGCGGCTGGACGCCTTTACGGCCATTGTGGTCGATATTCGTGCCTATCAGTATCGACCGGACCTGGTGGCGAACAATGCAACCTTGTTGGACTATGTGGCCCGGGGTGGCACCCTGCTCGTCATGTATCAGAAAACCTTTGACTGGAATGAGTCCTACGCACCCTATTCGATTACCTTGTCGCGCAATCGGGTGACCCGCGAGGATGCACCCATTACCGTGCTTGAGCCCGCCCATCGGCTTTTTACGACGCCGAATACCATTGAGGCAGCTGACTGGGACGACTGGCTTCAGGAGCGGGGGCTTTATTTCCCGGTGACTTGGGCGACAGCGTATACGCCACTGATCGCCACGACCGATCCCGGAGAAGAATTGCCCCCGGGTTCCTATCTTGTGGCCACACATGGGAAAGGGCAATATGTGTACACGGCGCTTGGGTGGTACCGTCAACTGCGCCTGCTGCATCCGGGTGCGCTGCGCTGTTTTGCCAATATGCTCACACCGGCACCTTGAGGGTCGGTCAAATCAGCAATGGGAGACCAGAATTTGTTGCCCGAGAAATCGCGTGGCCTGTGATATAGTGTAGCTGATAAAGCGTGATGCATGGGTATGCGAGTTTCGGGAGGAAGGGACGTACGGTTGAGGCATAAGATATTAATCGTAGACGATGCGAAGATGAATGTAATGATTCTCGAGCGCATGCTTTCCGAACTCGGGCATCAGATCCTTCCTGCCTATACGGGGGAAGAAGCCTTGGCGTTGGCGGATGAACATGACTTTTCGGTCGTGTTGTTGGACGTCAAGATGCCGGGTATGGATGGCTACGAGGTGGCCCGACGCCTTCGAAAAAAAAGTGCGCCGAACTATCTGCCCATCATTTTCATAACGGCTTCCGCTGATCATGAGGAAGAGATCTCTGATGGCTACGATTCGGGGGGGGTCGACTATCTGACGAAGTCCGTCAAACCTGTTATCGTCCAGCGCAAGGTTGAAATATTCTGTCAGCTCCAGGAGAAAGAGAAGCAGATCGGAGCGCAGTTGAGGCGCATCGAGGCGCAAAAGGCCCAATTGGAAACACAATTGGAAGAGATGCGCCAATTGGAAGCAGCCCGCGTAGAGAGTGAGATTCGATACCGCTCTCTGGTGAGTCTCTCTCCTCAACCTATCATCGTTCAGGTCGCCGAGGAATTGGTGTTTTACAATACGTCGGCAATGGAACTCTTCGGATTCTACGAAGAATCCTGCATGTCCGGCCGGGCCTTTCACACCTTTGTCGTGGAAGAAGATCGCCAACGGGTCAAGACGTGGCTCGAACAGATCGAGCGACTTGGGGGGCGAAGTGAACCCATCGAGTGCACACTGGAGTCACATGATCCGGCATCTGATAAACGGCAGGTGGAACTGCATGCATGCTGCATCCTTTATGACGATACAGAGGGAGTGCAGATGGCCATTCAAGATGTGACGGAACATAAGGCGCTGACGGAACAGCTGCGTACCCTGTCCCAAAAGGATGGCCTGACGGGCGTCTGGAATCGCCGCAGTTTTGATGATCAGGTCGATACGGAAATCCGTCGGCACATACGCAGTGAAAAGCCCCTGTCCCTCATTATGATCGATCTGGATCAGTTTAAGAAGTTTAACGACAACTATGGCCATCACGAAGGGGATAGCTGCCTCAAGGGGGCGGCTGACGCCATGAGACGGGTGTGTAGTCGTCCTGCCGATACGGTTTCCCGTTACGGTGGCGAGGAGTTCGTTATCTTGCTCCCCGAGACCGATTCGGCAGGTGCAAAACATATCGCATCCAAGCTGGTGGCCGAAGTCTACGCTCTCGGGATTCGTCACGACCACAACCGTGGTCACGGCGTGGTGACCATCAGTTGTGGCGTGACATCTCAGATTCCCGGGCGCGACGCGACACCGGCGCAATTCATCGAGGCGGCCGA
>JAUIMA010000412.1 GCA_030432675.1 Candidatus Hydrogenedentota bacterium
TCCACAATGCTTGGGACTGCCCGGATTGAATCCCTTCAGGATCGGGGTAATACCCGAATGCAGGAAAGTCGCGCCGGGAAACACATAGTTAATCCCTTCGTGGTAGGCGCCATCCGTCGAGAAAGATTGTCCCCACTGGTCCTGATGATGTCCCCAGGGGTTTACCTGGCCCCGCGAGAAGACTTCTAACTGCAAGGTCTGGGGATTAAACTGCCAGATGCCACCACCCCCCAGACGCCTGACCCCGTAGGGCGTTTCCACGTGGCTGTGAATATAGATGGATTGATTGAAGTAGAGCAATCCATCAGGACCCCAGCGGAGACTGTGGATGGTCTGGTGGGTATCTTCCGTGCCAAAGCCCGAAAGAACCACCCGGGTCTTGTCGGCTTTGCCGTCGCCATCGGTGTCACTCAGGTGGAGAATCTCGGTGCTGTTACACACATAGACGCCGCCATCACCGGGCAGGACACTGGTGGGAATAAAGAGGCCCTGGGCAAACACTGTCGCCGAATCGGCCACGCCGTCACCATCCACGTCTTCCAACACGGAGATGCTATCGGCGAGTTGCTGGCCGGGTGCAATGTGGGGATAGAGGGTACTGCCCGCAACCCAGAGTCGGCCGTCTGCATCCCAACTGATGCCGATGGGATTGGCCACCATAGGTTCAGCGGCAAAGAGGTTAACTTCGAAACCTTCGGCGACCTCAAACTCGGCGAGCTCCGCCGCCACATCGGGCTTGGGAATCTCGTGGAGTTCGCTCTGATTCTGGGCCAAGGCACCCGGCATGAGGGTAGCTGCCATCAAGGTTGTGGCTGCGGCCAGTCGATAGAAGGAGAGATTTCCGGGAATGGGCGTTTTCGTCGTTTGTTGGTTCATCATGATTTCCGTACTCCCGGTCTATTGGTCCGCGCCGACGCGGTGCATGGTGTAACGGGCCAGCTCAGGGGAACGGAGCTCCGCGATCTTCTGTTCTTCGGCTTCTACAAGGGGGTCATACATGGGTATTTCTGCCGCGTACTGGCCCTGCTCGTGTTTCCGAAATCCAAGAATATAGGTATGATTCTGCGGGCGCCATTTATTGAAGAAGAGTCGGTTCTTCTCCACAACGGCTGCACGAAGTGCCTCCCAGGAAGCAACCTCCTCCAGTTCCGGCACGGGAACCCCCGCGGACCACTCTTCTGACGTGGCTTCCGCAAGGATCGTATCACCCAGCCGAAGCTGGTAGGTACCGTCAATGGCGGATACGTAGCGAATGCGGTGCACCACTTCCTCTTCCCGGGCCACTTCGGGCGATTCTGCGGGCAGGGCCGCGAAAAAATAGGTGTCGAGCCCGATGCGGAAGTGACGCAGGCCGTGGGCCATGAAGCGCGGGGCCTCATAGCCGAGCCCCAACAGGGTGGCCTGGGCAAACATCCAATACCCATAGTCGGTGAAGTGGAGATTGTTTTCCGTCAACGGCGCCACATGACGGGTCGTTTCGAGCATGGGCTGCAGGTCAATAAACCAGCCTCCGCGCTCGGTGGCCAGCGCACGGACGGCTTCGTTGTACAAGACGACGTTTTCGTTCTGGCGTGTCGAATCCGGCAAGGGGTATCCCAGGTTTTCCAGATGGGGCAAGCCCCAGAAAATAAGCCGGGCCTCCGTGTCTGCCACGGCATCGAGCAACTTGTTGTACCCGGCGATGAAGGACTCCAACCCTGCTTTGCCTTCGTAGGCTTCATTGCTACCGTAACTCAGCATCAAGACGGTAGGCTGCGCATCGTGAACCTGATTGACCATCCGCTCGAAGCCTTCTTTGGCCGTGTCGAATCCTGCGCGGGAATCGCCGTAGACCGTGTCCCCACTCCAGGCAAGATTGCGAAAGGTGAGATTCTCCCGGGCGAATTGGGCGGTGAGCAAGGTTTCCAGATAGCCCTCTGTCTGCTCCCGCTCGAGCATGGTCGCGCCGAGAAAAACGACGCGATCATTCTCCTTGAAAAAAAACGCAGGCTGGGCCAGCGCGTCCGGGACTATCGTGATAAGCCCGAGTAGCGCACAAAGCGCCAGTCCGGGCCGAAAACTCCGTAAATGCATAGGGGCACCCTTCTCTTGGTATTCTGGTTGTTCGTGGATTACAGTGTGCGCACCCAGTGCAGCCTGGTGGGTTACGAAGCGCCTTGCCGGAGCAAAACGTCGTGACGGGCGCGCAATCAAGCCTGTCGTTATAGTAGGAAGGGGAAGGCGTTTGCAAATTTAGCCAACCTGCTCCAAGAGAATAGTATCCCACGGGGCACGCGGGATCCCGTCCTGAGTTGCAATGATTGCCCTTTCGCCGTTACGCTTCTGCCAATAACCTGTCGAGGGATTCATGAAAACGGGAGGCACCGCAATGCTACGAGTCGTGGGCCTGGCAATCGGTATAGCCATGCTGGGAATGATGGTCAGTTGTGGTGGCTCGAAGCAAGATTCTGTCGTGGTCTACACCGCCCTCGACGAGATCTATTCCCGTCCCATTCTGGATGCCTTCACCGCAGAGACCGGAATTTCCGTCCAAGCGGTTTATGACACCGAAGCCGCGAAAACGACGGGACTGGTCACCCGCCTGATCAGTGAAAGGGGACGCCCCCGCTGCGACGTTTTCTGGAACAACGAAGTGGCCCAGACCATACTTCTCCAAGAGCGTGGCGTACTTGCGCCCTTCAAACCCGCCGCATCAGACGCCATCCCAGCGACCTTCAAAGATCCCGAGTTCTATTGGACCGGTTTCGCGGCCCGCGCCCGGGTTATCATCTACAACACCGACCGCGTCATCGAGCCGCCGACATCGATACAGGATTTTATCCGGCCCGAACACAAAGGGCAGTGTGCAATTGCCCTGCCCCTTTTCGGAACGACGGCGACCCACGCCGCCGCCCTGTTTGCCGCATGGGGTGAAGCCGATGCCATGGCCTTCTTCCAAAAACTAGTCGATAACGAGGTGGCCTTCGTGGCAGGCAATGGCGTCGTGCGGGATGCGGTGGCCCGGGGAGAGTATGCCTTCGGCCTAACCGACACCGACGATGCCAACGGCGCGGTGGTAGACGGCTTTCCCGTGCGTTGGCTTCTGCCCGATCAAGACGGGCTGGGCACCCTGCTCATTCCCAATACGGTCGCCCTTATCAAAGATGGTCCCAATCCCACGGCTGCGGAGCGCCTTATAGAATATTTACTGAGCCCGGAAGTGGAAAAGCGTCTCTCGGAGAGCCGTTCAATCCAAATCCCCCTCAACCCTTCCGTCTCCGCACCGGAATCCGTACCGGACAATGCCACAATTCATACGATGACGCCCTCGTTCTCCGAGATGGCCGCCCAGATGGAAGAATCGGCCACCCAACTCCGGGCCTTGCTCGTACGGTGACCGAGGGCCTGCACCAGCGGTTCACCTGGCCGATGTGCGGCCTCGCGGCAATGCTGCTACTCCTTTGCCTTTCCCCTGTGGTCGCTGCGGTCTTGCCCCTACTCGGGGCCCCGGCCGAAAGTATCACGGAAGCGCTGACCCTGCTGAGCAGCACCCGACTGTGGGGGCTCTGGCTCAAGAGTTGTGCGATTGCGGTGGGCACGGTGGGTGTCGCACTCGTCCTCGGTGCTCCGCTGGGGTATTGCCTCCATATCCTCACCGGAGCACGCCGCACCCTTCTGCCGGCCCTGCTGAGCGCCCCGCTCTTTCTCCCCCCCCACGTGATGGCGGTCGCCTGGATCGATGTGCTCGGCCCACACGGACTGGTCGCCAGCTGGGGCATCCCCCTTCCCGCGCTCTACACTCCGATGGGGGTGGCACTTGTGCAGGCACTGAGTTGGTATCCTATCCCGCTATTCGCGGTATGGCTCCACCTGCGACAGCAAGACCCCCGGATCGCGGACGCAGCAAAGACCCTGGCACCCGGCCCCTTCGTGTTCTGGCACGTTACCGCCCCACTCCTCCGCCCCGCACTCCTGACGGGTGCCCTCATCGTATTCCTGCTGTCCCTGTTAAATTTCTCGGTACCGTCGCTGCTTCAGGTGCCGGTCTTTACCGTGGAGATCTTCAGCAGCTTCAACAGCCTGCTCGACCAGCGGCAGGCCGTGCTCCTCGCAGCTCCCCTCGTGGCGACAGGACTCTTGCTGGGCACCCTGCTCTTTCGCTTCGCCCCGCGCATCGTGCAACAGCCCATCCAATCCCCCCGCGCGACGCCGCGCACACGTACCATCGCCCGCCGCTATGCGGTGGCAGTCTCTGTCCTGCTTCTGGGGCTTCCTGCAGCGGCCCTGCTCTTCCGAATCGGAACACCTCACGCGCTCTGGGGTGCCTGGCAGACCGGAGCGCATGAAATCGGTACCAGTCTTCTTCTCAGCGGCGTGGGCGCGACGCTGTTGCTTCTCTTGACCCTACCGCTGGCGCTGCAGACTCGCAGGCGACACCCGGTGCTCCTCACTTCGCTGGCCATAGCCTACCTGGTTTCTGGCCCCGTTTTGGGCGTAGGCCTCATTGCCTGCTGGAATCACGGGGGGGTACCCGGATATCTCTATGACCGATTTCCTATCCTGCTCATCGCCACCACCTCCCGCTATGCCTTTTTTTCCTGGCTGGGTGTACTGCTGGTGGTGCGCTGGCTTCCCAAAGAAATTCCTGACGCGGCCCGGTGTTTTGGTGCCACGCCCGGGCAGGTGTTCTGGCGGGTCACCTTTCCCCTGATCCGTCGCCCCCTCCTTGCCCTCTGGATGGGCCTCTTTCTGCTCCTCATGGGCGAGTTAGAATGCATCGTTCTAATCGCACCTCCCGGGTGGGTACCCGTCTCCCTTCGCATCTACACCCTGATGCACTATGGCCCGACGGCCATGGTATCGGCCCTCGCCCTCCTGCAAGGTCTGGCAAGCCTCCTGGTTCTGGGGGGCTTGAGTCAGCTTTTTTCGCAGAACAGAGTTTACACGCCCGGCGAAAGTCGGTATCATAGCTACAGTTAAGCGATATCGCCATCCGGCACACGTTCGTGCCCCAACTGCGGAGAAAGCCTTTGCCGATGATGGAGGGCTACTACATGACTCCCGGGGAACACGCCACGTCCCGATTAGCGCGCAGACGCCCACAGATTGGGGAGCTACCATGACTATTGGTTCCCCGCAAGGGGGTGGCCACATTGACACACCGGAACCGGAACGCCCGACCCGTGCGCGGCGTCCGCGTCGCCGCATCGATACACCTGACCCGGTCCACGAAACTCCACCGCCAGTCGCTCCCATACCAGAACCCCGATACTGGCATGTACGCCAACGCCCTAACCCCTACTTCATGGGGCAAGAGCCCGTGCTGGAATCCCTGAAACAGGCTATCGAGAATCATCCGATCTGCCATTTACTCGGCCCCCGGGGTACGGGTACCTCCCAGACTTCACTGGCCAGTGCCTATGCGCTCCGTGGCAACTACGACGCCGTTTTCTGGGTCGACGGACGGGAGCCTGAACTCTTCCGTCTGGGGCTGTCCCGGCTGGCTGATGAGCTGGGACTCAGCGCACGGGAGGAACTGCCCCACCCACGGCAAGTTGCGCTCATGGTGGGGTGGCTGCGACAGCACCAGAACTGGCTACTGTTGGTGGATGGTTGTTCAGAAACCTCACACCTCGATGAGATCCTTCAGGGAACCCGACATGGCCGAATTCTGCTCGTCGGGCACACCCCCTTAAGTGGGATTTCCGCCCACGTGGTAGAGCACCCCGCCCTCGATTCCGCCAGCGCCTTTCGCATCATACGTCATCGCAGTGGTCAACGGGACGAAACGGGCTTGAATGCCCTGGTACACTACTTTCAGGGCTACACACAGG
>JAUIMA010000413.1 GCA_030432675.1 Candidatus Hydrogenedentota bacterium
GGAGCGCCTTCAGGCCATCGGATGTTCGGTAGACCGTTGTGGTACCGAAGAAATACTCCTCGTTGACACGGACCCCGTCGTCCGCGAGACGGTAGGGGGGCTACTGGCCCAGCTTGGCTATAACGTTTACCGTGCGGGGACCTTGGAAGAGGCCCGTGTAAACCTGGACCGTGCCGACAGCAATATTGAGATGGTTATCATCGATGGCGGTATTCCGGATGAGGCATTCCGGGAGCGATTGCGTGCGTTTCGGGAAGCGCCACAGGGTGGTAAAGTTATTCATGCCCTGCGCTTTGCCGATCGCAATGAGACCGACGTCATCTCGGATCGGGAAGTCGATGGCGTAGTGCACAAGCCCTTTCTCATTCGCCATCTCGCCAAGGAAATTCGTGCGGTTTTCGACGGCACGGGGCCATGATGAGGCGGAAACACTGGGTCCTCTTGCCGCTTCTATGGTAGAGTGCTTTCAAACGTAACCATCGAGGCCTTCAGTCGCAGGAAAAGATACGATGCCCAAACGTGGTCAGCCCTCCTTACTCGGGGAAAAGCTCGGTCCCTACTATATCGAAGATCGCCTGGGTCAGGGGGGGATGGGTGCCGTCTATCTCGCCCGCGATGTAGCTCTGGAGCGAAAGGTGGCCCTCAAAGTGCTCCTTTCCCGCTATGCCGATGATGAAGAATTTGTGGCCCGATTTCAGCGGGAAGCACGGGCCTCCGCCAAACTGAATCACCCGAATATCGTTCAGATCTACACCGTGGATGTGGCCTCCGATCCCCCCTATATGGCCATGGAATATATTGAGGGCGAAAATCTCGAGTCCTTCATTCGGAGCAAACAACGGCTTGAATGGCAGCAGGCACTGGCATTTGTGGGCCAAGTGGCCTCGGCATTGGCGTGCGCCCATGAGGCAGGGATTATCCACCGGGATATTAAGCCTGCCAATGTGCTCGTCGACCCCAGCGGGCGGGCGCGGGTAACGGACTTCGGAATCGCCAAGATTGTCGGCTCACAGACCCAACTCACCGGCACCCAGCACACCGTGGGCAGTCCCAGCTACATGTCGCCCGAACAGTGTGGTGTTGGAGAGATTGTGCCCGCCAGCGACTTGTTCTCCCTCGGTATCATGCTATTCGAAATGGTGACAGGCACGGTTCCATTCAAGGGAGAGAGCAGCGTGGTGATCATGCGAAAGATTGCCGACGAAGACGTGCCGGCCCTGTCGAGTCTCGTGGAAGGCATTCCGCCGGCCGTAGAGCAGCTGTTGCGTGCGCTGACGGCCCGCGATGTTTCCCTGCGCTATCAATCGGCCCAACAGGTGCTGGAAGACCTGCGCGCCCTGCAGACGGGCAATACGATGGATCACCTTCAGGCCTTGGCCTTGCAGAAGGCAGCCCAGGCACCCGCCAGCGCAACGGCCGGTGAGCTGACCCGTAGCGCGACGGGAAAAGAAAATCTGCTGAACGATTCGTTGGTCGATGACCTGCTCGACGTCCGCACAACACGGGTGAAGCCAGAACCGGTACGCACTTCGCTCGACATCCCCTGGGCTGGCATCGTAATCATGGGGCTGGTCATCGTGCTGGGCGTTCTCGCCATGTTGTATTATAAGGGCTGGGAAGCGAGTCGTCGTCAGAATCCAACCCCGCCGTCTCCGACATCGGAAGATCTGGAATTGCACCCACCCCCCGAGGGGAACCGTCCCCCGAGGGGCTTTCATCCGCAACCACGGGATGGCTTTCGTCCGCCTCCGCCCGAAGGTCACCGACCTCCTCCTCGTGACGGACGGCGTCCGCCACCGCCTGGCGGTAATCAACTCCCCCAATAATGACAGACACCCTGCGCGCTCTCGGGCCCGCATTTAACGAAACAGGAAATATGATGCACACTTGCACCGTTACCGAATTACAACAAGCATTGGCCTCTCCCAACGCACCCCTCGTCTTAGATGTGCGCACGGCGGAAGAACTGCAAATCGCCCACCTGGATGACGTTCACCACATCCCCCTCGATGCCCTTCCAAGTCGGCTTGGCGAATTGGCCGACTGGAAGGACAAAGAGATCGTGTGCATGTGCCACCATGGAATGCGCTCCGCCCACGCCCAGCAGATATTGCTCAGCAATGGGTTTGGTCAAGTTCGAAATCTTACCGGAGGAATCCACGCGTGGTCCGTCGAGGTGGATCCACACGTGCCGCAGTATTGACAGGCGAAAGGTGACCTGTTCGGCGCGCTGTGGAGAATGCATGTAGACAGGCAGGGAAGCGACCAGAGGAGTTTGCATGTCGGTCCAGGATGTCCGTCAATCGAGCACCAAGGCCACGGCTTCCCGACCGTCTCAACCATCTCTACGACTTTCAGAGGCGAGGCTCGCTTCAGATTGGGATTTCATCGTGGTCGGCGCTGGGATTGCCGGGGCAACGATTGCCCAACTGCTGGCCCGCCGGGGTTGGTCTGTGCTGTTGGTGGAGAAGAAGGCATTCCCACGCTTCAAGGTCTGCGGGGGATGCCTCAATCTCCGGAGTCTTCATCACCTCGAAGCCCTGGGGCTCCTTCCCCAGTTGGACCACGCAGCCGCCCCGGAGCTGAATTCTGTCGCGTTACACGCTGCCGGCCATCGTGCCCGATTGCCACTGCCCGGAGGGCGTGCCCTTTCCCGAGGTCACCTGGACATGCTCCTGGTATCGGCCGCCAGTGAGGCGGGGGCGGTCTGGCTTCCGGAAACCGTGGCTGCCCTGGACCGGCGCGTGGATGGGGAGGGACGGATCGTGCGCTTGTCGCAGGGAGAAACCAAGGTGGAATTGCGAGCGGGACTCGTCATCGCGGCCGATGGCCTCGGCGGTTCGCTCTTTGAAGAAGGTTGCGGAGTAGGGAGCACGATTGCGCCCTCGAGCAGAATTGGTCTGGGCGCGCTCGCGCACGCGGGTGCGGGTGCGGAGAAGATTCCCGCAGGAAGCATTAACATGTACTGCGGTTGCCAGGGCTACGTTGGCGTGGTGGGCGTGGAAGGCGGCGCGCTTGATCTGGCGGCCAGCGTCCAGCGAGATGCGTTACGAAACAGTAATGGCCCGGCGGACTGTATTGCCAGGATTTTTGCGGAGGCGGGGCAGGTGCCTCCCGTTGCGCTGACATCGCTGGATTGGCGAGGTACGCCGCCCCTTTCGCAGCGCTGCAATGCGATCGCGGCAGAAAAGTTGGTGGTCATAGGAGACGCGGCGGGCTATATCGAGCCCTTTACAGGGGAGGGGATGGCCTGGGCCTTTGAGAGTGCCTTTCGCCTGGATGCCCATCTGGATGGCTGTGAAAGGGGGGCGTGGCACGATGGCGTGCAGTCGTGGGCGCGAGAATGTAACAATAGTCGCCGTGGTCGGCACTTGTTGTGCAGGAGTCTATCTGTGGGATTGCGCCATCCTGCGCTTACGCGAGTGGCTGTACGACTGCTTGGTCGTGCGCCCCTGCTATCCCGACCTATTGTATGTGGACTGAACCGAATCGCCAGGAGTTAGCATGTCCGAGACTGTGTTGCCCGAAGAATTGGCCTCCTCTGTACCTTGTGAAGAACCGGCCCCGACGCCCGTTCCTCAGGGTGAGATGTATATCGCTGGGCTGGGTACCGCCCTGCCTCCCTTCTCTATTCAGCAGGATGCTGCCGCAAAAATGGCCACGGGACTTCGTGACTATGAGCCCGACCAAAAGCGTCGCATTGAAAAACTGTATGGCCTGACCCGCGTTGCTCGGCGCCATTGCGTGGTGCTGGATCGTAACGGTAACGGAGAGACCGAGCAGCAATTCTTCGAGCCGACCAATGGAAGTGGGGGATTTGGTCCCCGGCTCAGTCGTCGGATGGAGCGGTATGAAGAAGAGGCCCCCCAACTGGCGCGTCAGGCGGCGGAGAAGGCCCTGAAGGATGGCGACATTGATCCCGCTTCAATCACCCACCTCATCACCGTTTCCTGTAGCGGGTTCACCGCGCCGGGTGTGGATGTGTTCCTGATTCGACACCTGGGACTGCCCGCAACCACCCAGCGAACCCACGTTGGCTTTATGGGGTGTCACGGTGCGATGAATGCGGTGCGGGTAGCCCATGGCTATCTTGGCAATATGCCAGAGGCGCGGGTGCTCATTGTTGCTGTCGAATTGTGCAGTCTCCATTACCAATACAGCACCGACGACGAAACCAATCTGGCCAACGGATTGTTCAGCGATGGTGCCGCTGCCCTGATCGCCACGGGAGATGTTCCCGAGGGTGCTGCGCGATGGCAGTGTGTCGATTCTGGTTCCTGTATACTGCCGGATTCCGAAGACGCTATGACCTGGAAGATTCGTGATCATGGATTTCAGATGACCTTGAGCCGGGAAGTGCCCATTGCCATTAAGGCCCACTTGTTACCGTGGATGACGACCTGGCTCGCCCGAAACGATTTGGCGGTGGAAGACGTCGCAAGCTGGGCGGTCCATCCCGGCGGGCCGGCGATATTGCAGGGGGTCCAATCGGCCCTTTCCCTCAAGAGTGAAGACCTGAAAGCGTCGTGGGAAGTGCTGCGAGATTGTGGGAACATGTCTTCCCCGACCGTCCTTTTTGTGATCGATGCCATGCGCCGGGCATCCGCACCACGGCCATGTGTCGCGCTGGGCTTTGGTCCGGGCCTGGCCGCCGAGGCCACCCTCTGGCGGTGATTGGGCGACTTTCCAAAATGGATAAAGGAACTTCATGCTTTATGATTTGACCCGTCGACGTCCCGCGCCGGAAGTGATGGATAGTGAAGAAATCGAGCGCGGAGCGCTGGAGGGGGCGTTGAGGGGGCTGATTCGAATGAATACCGTCGGCAATGGGGTCGGTATTTTCTGGCCTGCGCTTCACAGATTGTTGCAGGCACGCGGCCGCGCCGCGCCTCCCCTCCGCGTGCTGGATGTGGGGTGTGGCGGGGGAGATCTGGCCTATCGGCTTGCCCGCCGGGCGCACAAAGCGGGGTTTGAAATCGTGGTCGACGGCTGCGACCGTAGTATCGTCGCCGTTGAGATGGCGCGCGAAACGAACGCGCGGGCCCAAAGTGACAGTCAGTTCTTCGTGCTTGATGTGGAAACGGATCGGCTGCCTTCGGGATACGACGTGGTCTTCACCTCCCTCTTTCTCCACCATCTGTCGGATAGGGCCGCACGAAAGCTCATCCGTGATATGGTCGCGGCGGCGGACTCCCTGGTCATGGTCAGCGACATGATTCGCTCCCGGTTTGGCCTCTTTCTGGTCTATCTGGCGACTCGGACACTGACCCGGTCGCCGGTGGTTCATACCGATGGCGTCACTTCGCTCCGTGCAGCTTTTGCGATGGGAGAGGTGCGGGCATTGCTGGAGGAAATTGGATTGGATGGAGGAAGGCTCCAGCGGCGTTGGCCGGAGCGCTTCTTGTGGACCTGTGAAACCCGCTGAGGTGCTGGTCACTACCGAACACTGATATAATGGCCTATGCCGTTTTTCCGTACGCCGATATTTCCTAAGCCATTTCCTGACGTGATACCAACCCTGCTGGCTGCCTTGCTCGTTTCACTGGGGATGGCGGTTCATGCAGGGGAGACCGACCAGTTTCTGACCTGGGAGATTGAACTGAGGGATAGTGCACCTGCGTTCAATGAATATCTCGACGAAGAAATTCGACACTTTGTTGCGCGTTCTAATCGAAAGAATCGCCGTATTGAAGACGTGGATCAGTTCACCCAGGCCTTGTTTCGGCACCTCTTCCAAGGCTTGCATGCCTCCCGTGTTCGACGGTGGTTGAATAACAGTGACGAGGTTGACCGGTTTCCGG
>JAUIMA010000414.1 GCA_030432675.1 Candidatus Hydrogenedentota bacterium
CGCCCCCCTCCGCTCGGGGAAGGGATCGGCCTACGAAGGGGGCATTCGCGTACCCTTGATTGTGCGCTGGCCCGGTGTGACGGCGACCAATGCCGTGTGCGACGTGCCCGTGACCTCCATGGATTTCTACCCGACCATCCTGGAAGCGCTGAAGGTGAAGGCCGAGAAGGTCCTTGATGGCGTGTCCCTGACACCCGTGTTGCGCGACCCGAAAGGGGCCCTCCCCCGGGAAGATCTGCACTGGCACTATCCCCACTATTACTTTACGACCACGCCCGTGACGGCCATACGTCATGGGGACTGGAAGTTGATCGAGTATTACGAAGAGGGGCGTCAGGAACTCTACAACCTGAAGGAGGACCTCGGCGAAACGAAGGATTTGTCGAAGGAAAAACCGGAGATTACCCACGACCTTCACGAACGTCTGGACGACTGGCGCAAGGAAGTAAACGCCCAGTTGCCCACGAAAAATACGCCCTAGGAAAAGGGGGGCGAAGTGGACGGGGTGAAACGATTTTTACCATGAAGAGACGCAGTGCCGCCGTTGGCGGAACCCACAAAAAAGTTGAACCACGAATGAACACGAATTGACACGAATAAGGAAAGTGGAGAATCGCTACCGCGGCGGTAGGCTCATCGCTGTTGGACGATACCGTTTCTTTCTCATAATTTTACGTAGGCTGCACATAAGTCGTCGATGCTGTTTCGGTCCGCGAGGTGTTTCGGGTATACGATAGGAAGTGTCGCGCTAACGCTACGGATTCGGCCTTACTTGTCCTTTATGTCGTTTCCGTCCTTTAGGTCCTTTCTTCACAATTGTTATCATGGCCGGATAGCCAGCAGCATCTCACCCCAAAAGGAGCGTAGATCATCTTATGCCGTTGAGCCGCCGCCAGTTTATCCAGGCCACCGCCACGACGTCGGTGGCCGCGTTGACCCCATCGGTCTATGGGGCACCCACCACGACGCCGCTCCTCACACCCATCCACGATGCCATCGTGTGCCTGTGGTCGCCCCGCCACCCGCGCCACGATCACCAACTCATCTTTCCTTTGGATGACGGCCGACTCATGCTGGTGTGGTGTGAATACGTGGACGCGAAGGCCGACCCCGATGCCAAAATCGGCAGCGGCGGTACGGGTGATGAGGTGCCCTGTCAGATAACGTCCATGATCTCTACCGACCGGGGGCGGATGTGGGGTGCGCGGCGGGTCTTGCAGGAGAACCGCTGGCAGCACAATGTGAAGCATCCGAACCTCGTGCGCCTTTCCGAGACTGAGGTCCTCTTTTCGTATGTGGGCTGGGACTCTGCGGAAAACCGCAATGTCTATATGCGCCGTTCCATGGACAACTGCGCGACCTTCGGGGAGGAGGTCCAGATTTCCGAGCCGGGGTGGTATTGCAACAACGCGGACCGGGCCATCCGGCTCAGCACGGGCCGGGTGCTTTTGCCGGCCCACGGTCCCTACGCGGAGAACTACATCGGCGGTACGCCCTATGCCGGGGGAGATCTTCATTCCTTCGTGTTTTACTCCGACGATGGCTTCAAGACCTGGCATCGGAGCAGCGATTCCATGACGGCCCAAGGCCGAGGCTGCCATGAGCCGACCATCGTGGAGCTGAAAGACGGGCGGCTCTACTGCCTGCTCCGCAACACGAACGAATGCCAGTACTACAGCATTTCGGAAGATGGGGGCGTGCACTGGAGCAAACCCGCGCCCACGACCCTGGCCTCGCCGGAGTCTCCAGCCCTCATCAAGCGCATCCCCAGTACGGGCGACCTGCTTGTGCTCTGGAACAACGTGCCCTCCAAATCCAACTGGCCGCGCATCCCCCTGACCGCCGCGATTTCGAAAGACGAAGGCAAGACGTGGGGGAGCTACCACGACCTCGACAACCGCAAAGACTGCGACGCCGCCTATCCGTCGGTTACCTTCGTGGGGGACGAAGCCCTGGTGGCCTATTATTCCCGCTCTACGAAGTGGACCCGCGATTCAGAAGTGACGCTGCGGATTTATAAGGTGGACCAGTTTTACGGATGACAGGAGGTCAGGCTTTCCAGCCTGACACAAAGGCTTTGCGGTGCGAGATGGTTCTTCGGGTGCCAAGGGCATGGATTTGGTGGCACGTCACAAATACATCGTGCGCTCAACGACCCATGGCGGATTTCTTGACAGGCTGGAAAGCCTATCCTCCTGAGAAGGGCTCTGATTATCCGATAATCGCCTTCAGCGCCGCCACATGTTGCTCGAAAGCCGCACGGCCCTTGTTGGTCACCTGCACGAAGCTGCACGGCTTTTTTTTCACATACGTCTTCTCGATGGCGATGTAACCGCCTTCTTCCAGCTTCTGGAGGTGGGCACCCAGGTTACCATCCGTCGCCCCGGTACTGGCGCGAAGTTCCACAAAATTTATTTGCTGCTCTGGGTTCAGTGCGGCCAAGGCCGCCATAATTTTCAGGCGCAGGGCCTGATGAATCAGGGGGTCCAACTCACTCATGCGTTTTTCCACTTCCGACGGCTGATGTAGCCGGCAAGCATCAATCCGCCACCACCCACGAAGGCCATCCAAAGATAAAATGTATCGTGGAAGAAATAGATACCGACCACGGTGAGCACGGTGATGGCACCACCTATCCAGGCGATGAAAGCTTCGCCCCCCATCACGCCTGCGATGACATAGACACACATGGGAATGGTGGATATCACGGCAGTGCCGTGCAGGACGCCTTCTGTGCTGCTTACGCGGTCATGGTTCAACAAGGGACCAAGGAGGTACATCCATACGTAGAAATAACCAAAGACGATGGGCCAGAGCAGGCCGAACTTCCATCCGTTTTTATCTTTTACCGCCCCACGCCGCCGGGCCACCACAAAGGTTAGTACCACTCCAATGAGCACGAGGGGGGACCAGACGAGACCTGCTCCCTGAAAACTGACGGACCCGGCGCTCCAGTTAAAATCTTTCCCAATGTGTTGGCACATAAACGCGATAAACCAAATAGTACCCCAGATGGCGTAGATAATATCCGCGCCCTTGTGTTGTGCCCGGGCACGCATGCTGTCTTGGGTGCTCTCGATATCGCCCATTGCGGCGATGGCTTCCATTTTTTCCATGATAGGACCCCTTGTCGGTTGTGAATATCCAAAAACTCTGTAATGCAGAGTACTCTAGTTTCTTTTTCCTGTCAAGCGCAAAAATTCCAGTTTTGCTTCGGGAATATGCATTGGCTAACCTTATATTTGACAAAATATAGACAAAAATATAAGATCAGACAGGAATGGTGATGATAACAAGGAGAGAAGGAGTGTCGAATGGCGTCTGAAAGTGTAGTTATCTATTGGCTTCGAAACGACTTGCGCCTTGCTGACAACCCGGCACTGACGGCCGCCCTCGCGACGGGACATGCTGTTCTTCCTGTCTATATCTGGTCTCCTGAAGAAGAGGGGGACTGGGCACCGGGGGCCGCTTCCCGGGTGTGGCTCCATGAGTCGCTGAAACGGCTCGCCAAGGCCTATGAAGCGCTCGGTTCGCGACTGGTGTTGCGCCAGGGCGACTCGGCGGAAACGTTGCACGCCCTTTGCGACGCGTATGGGACCACCACCGTTTTTACCAGCCGTCGCTACGAACCCCACGCCCTCCACCAGGAAGCCCGCGTCCGCGACCGGCTCAAGGGCGAAGACGTGACCCTCCAGGTTTTTAACGGGAGTCTGCTCAATGCGCCGGACGCCGTGGCGACCCAGGCCGGTGACCCCTACAAAGTGTTCACGCCCTACTACAACGCCTGCGTCAAAAAAGGCGAGCCCGATGAGCCGTTCTCGGCACCTCAGAAGATTCCGGCACCGAAGCAGTGGCCAGCGTCCGATGCGCTCGCTGACCTGGCGCTCGTACCCGACCATTCCTGGGTGGAAAAGGTGCGCCAACATGGGACCTTCGGCGAAGCGACGGCCCAGGAACTATTGGACACCTTCACCGACGACGCTATCATCGACTATCCGGAGCTACGGGACCGTCCCGATGTTTCGGGTACGTCGGGGCTTGCACCCCACCTTCATTTCGGTGAGCTGTCGCCCCGCCAGGTTTGGCATGCCGCATCGGCCTACCGTCTGAGCGGCGAAGATGCCCGTCCGGGCAACGAGGCCTATATCCGTCAGCTCTACTGGCGTGACTTCGCCTATCATCTGCTTTACTACTTCCCGAATACCCCAGAGGAACCGTTGAAGCCCATGTTTGCGCCCTTTCCCTGGGTGGAGGATGATGAAGCCTTGCAACGCTGGCAGCGGGGTCAGACGGGCTATCCCTTTGTGGATGCGGGCATGCGGGAGTTGTGGGAAACAGGGTGGATGCACAATCGCGTCCGCATGGTCGTGGCTTCCTTTCTCATCAAGGACTTGCGTATCCACTGGCGGGAGGGCGCCCAGTGGTTCTGGGATTGCCTCTTCGATGCCGACCTGGCCAACAACTCCCTGGGGTGGCAATGGGTGGCCGGTTGTGGAGCCGACGCCGCGCCCTACTTCCGGGTCTTTAATCCCTTTAGTCAGGGGAAGAAGTTTGACCCCGATGGAGAATACGTCCGCAAGTGGGTGCCCGAATTGGCCCAGGTGCCCGACAAGTATCTTCAGACACCGTGGGAAATGCCGCCCATCGAGTTGGCGGCCTGTGGCGTGACCCTGGGCAAAGAGTATCCCCACCCCATGGTGGATCACGGGGAAGCGCGGAAGACGGCCCTCGCCATCTATGACGAACTGAAGGCCGCGAAGTAAACGTGGAGTGCGCCGGTTCCCTTCACCCACAAACTTCCCCCGCTTCGCTCCTCCGTTTGAGGGTGGCACCCGGGAGATACTTTTTGGGAAATAGCCAATTTTTCCGCCATTCAATATAGCAACGGGTGAGGGAAGAAGTGCAAAGCCGTCTACTTCAGCGCGGCAACCCGACGCGCTTCAACCGCCTCCCCCGCTTCCCGGCCCGCGTCATTCGCCAACAGCAGAACCCGACGGCTGCCCACGTTGGTATCGGATAAGACGTCATAGCGTCTTCCCTCGGGACACAGGGCGACGACCCAACGCCAGTCCTCCTCCAAAACCATCATGAAGGCAGGTGATTCGGTGTCCATACCCATGAAAAGCTGTCGTATTCGCTCGGTAACGGCCGTTTCATAGCCTTGGGTTATCGCGGCGTTATCGCCATCGGGACCCTGGTAGGCGAATACGGCCTGCTGCAGGCTTTCCAACTCGCTATCGTCTATTGCGGCCATGCTCGCGATTGGAATAGGGCGGACCGCCTTCTGAATGCCCCGCTGCATTTTCGATTGCAGGCGTGCTTGTTCATAGGTCGGTAATTCGTTCATTTCGGGTATGGGAAGCAGTTCGCATAAGATGGGTTCGTGGAAATGCCGGGCGTAGTACACATACTCCTCCCGGGAAAACCCCACCGAGTAGAGGTCGTAGGTCGTGTGCTGCTGGGAGAGGGCGCGGAGCGGTGCGCAGAACCCTCGGGCCGATTTATAGGGATTGATGGCCGGAAAGATGACCAGGGCACAGAGCAAGACCAGGATGGCCGAATGGGCGACCATATCTCGCGGTAGTTGGCGGGAATCGGTGCGCAGGGCGGCATAGAGCCCCTGCAGTCCACAGGCCAGGGCGACGATGCTGACCAGGAACAGGGAAGGGTGCCAGTATTCCCGATAGGGACCGATGACAAAAGCCAGCGGCGCGAAGGCGAGTACGGTCAAGGCAGTAGCCCAGAGGAGCCCGGTGTTCCGTCGCCAGACACGTCGGTCGCTCTCCATCAAA
>JAUIMA010000415.1 GCA_030432675.1 Candidatus Hydrogenedentota bacterium
GAAGCCGACGAAGCCCTGCCCGACCTGGCGCAATATGCCGTAGACGGTGCCGAAGCCCCTGTGGCCGAAGCCGCACCCGCCGCGACGCCGGAGCCCATCGTCGAAGCCCCCGTCGCTGCCGCCGAAGCACCCGCACCGGCCGACGCTTCTGTCGCCAGTGGCTCTATGTCGCCCCGGGCGCGTTCCACGGCCCAGCGCCTCCATGTGGACCCCGCTCACCTTTCCGCCTCCGGACCCGAAGGCCGCATCATCGAAGAAGACGTCCTCGCTTACGACGCGAAGCGGGGTTCTGTTCGCTCGACGCCAACGGCCCGCCGCGTGGCCCGCGAGCAGGGCATCGACATCACGACGGTTGCTCCGGGGCAATCCGGTCGCGTTGCCAAAGACGATGTGGTGGCCGCTGCCACTTCGGCACCTGCCGCCGCCGCGCCCGCCCAGAGCGCACCCGCTGCCCAGCCCCTCACGGGCTCGGTGGTACCCCTCACACCCATGCGTCGCATCATTGCCGAGCGCATGGTGGAGAGCAAGTTTGGCGCGCCCCATTTCTACATCACCGTCGACGTGGACATGAAAGCGTCGGTGGCCTTCCGCAGTGCCCTGCCCAACTTCAAGCCTTCCTTCAACGACCTCGTCATGCGCGCCACGACCCGGGCCATACAGGCCTTCCCCATGGTCAACGCCAAATGGCTGGGCGACGCCATCGAAATGCGCGATACCATCAACCTTGGGTTCGCGGTCGCCATGGAAGCGGGCCTCATCGTCCCCGTGGTGAAGGGCATCCAGAATAAGTCGCTCCAAGACATCAATAAAGAGTGCAAGGCCCTCGCCGAGAAAGCGCGGACCGGCAAGCTGGTTCCCGACGACTATGCCGGCAGCACCTTCACCGTATCGAATCTCGGCGCCTTTGGCGTGGATTCCTTCACGGCCATCATCAACCAGCCCGACAGCGCGATTCTGGCGATTGGTCAAATCAAAGAGCAGGCCGTGGTCATTGATGGCGGCATCCAGGTGCGTCCCATGATGAAACTGACCCTGAGCAGCGATCACCGCGTCATCGACGGCGCCGTGGCTGCCCAGTTCATGGGCCACCTGAAGACCCTGCTGGAAACGGCGGACTTCTAGGCGGGCATGCGGTTCCGCAGGAGCGGAACGGTATGCATTACGACGGAAGACCGTCGTAACGAGAAAACAATGGGTCGTATACGACCTATAAGACTCATACGACCCATAAAAAGACAATCGCGCAGCCATTGCACGATCACGATATTGAAATTAACAAACCGTTAAGGAAACACACCATGCCCAAGCCATTAATGGTAGACCCGAAGGTCGTCCGTAAGGCCAACACGATTGACCTCGGCTCCATCGAGGTCAACGCCTACAAGAAGACGGTCAAAGAAGAGCTTAAGAGCAACAAGGCCATCACCCCGGAGCGCCTGCTGCGCGCCTACCGCGACATGGTGGTCATCCGCGAATTCGAAAACATGCTCGACAGCATCAAGAAAACCCAGAACTACGAAGGCATCGCGTACAACCACGCGGGTCCGGCCCACTTGTCCACCGGACAGGAAGCGGCGGCCGTGGGTGAGTGTTTTCACCTGAACGTCAACGACCACATCTTCGGCAGCCACCGGAGCCACGGCGAAGTTATCGCCAAGGGCATGCGGGCCATCGACGAACTGAAGGGTGACGGCCTCAACAGTCTCATGTCCGAGTTCTGGGACGGTCGCGTGCTCAACATCGTGGAGAAGAACGAAGCCGACTGGACCGGTCTGAAGGTTGGGAAGAAATCCGCCCTCAAGACGGCCGACGAAGAAGAGCTCGGAATCGACTTCCTGCTCTACGGCCTCCTCGCGGAGATCTTCGGACGCGAGACGGGCTTCAACAAGGGTATGGGCGGCTCCATGCACGTCTTCTTCACGCCCTTCGGTGTGTATCCCAACAACGCCCTCGTTGGTGGTAGTGCCGACATCGCGACCGGTGCGGCCCTTTATAAGAAGGTCCAGCAGGCCGGTGGCATCACGGTAGCCAACATCGGTGATGCTTCCATGGGTTGCGGTCCCGTCTGGGAAGCCCTCGGCTTCTCCTCCATGGGACAGTTCACCCGACTGTGGGAAGAAGAATTCCGCGGTGGTCTGCCCATCGTCTTCAACTTCATGAACAACTTCTACGGCATGGGCGGCCAGCCCATCGGCGAGACCATGGGCTTTGATCACCTCGCCCGTATCGGCGCGGCGGTGAACCCCGACAACATGCACGCCGAGACCGTCGACGGTAACAACCCCCTCAGCGTGGCCGACGCCTACCAGCGCAAGCTCGAACTCATCAAGTCCGGTAAGGGACCCGTGCTCCTCGACGTCCAGTGCTACCGCCAGACCGGCCACTCCCCGAGTGACCAGTCCTCCTACCGCGAGCGTGACGAAATCGATATGTGGCGTAAGGCCGATGCCATCGTGGAGTTTGGCGCCAAACTCATCGACGCCGGCGTGGCCAGCCAGGACGACCTCGACGCCGTCCAGGCCTATGCCACCCGCAAGTGCACCAAGGCCTGCAAATTGGCGGTGGACTTTGACCACTCGCCCCGACTGGTGCTCGGACCCCGGACCGGCATCGCCGACATGATGTTCTGCAACGAAATCGACGAGACCCTGCCCGGCCTCCGTCGTGAAGACGATGTGAACATCCCCATGGAAGAAATTCCCCGGGTCAAGCAGATTGCGAAGAAATCCCGCAGTGGCATCGACGCCAACGGCAAAGTGCTCAAGGGCACGAAGGCCGTGACCTACGGCGAAGCCATCTTCGAATCGGTGGTGCACCACTTCTACAACGACCACCGTCTGGTGGCCTATGGCGAAGAGAACCGGGACTGGGGCGGCGCATTCGCCGTGTATCAGGGTCTCACGGAAGCCCTGCCTTATCACCGCCTCTTCAACTCGCCCATCTCCGAAGCCGCGATTGTCGGCACGGGCGTGGGTTATGCCCTCGAAGGCGGCAAAGCCCTCGTGGAACTCATGTATTGCGATTTCCTCGGCCGCGCGGGCGACGAAGTCTTCAACCAGATGGCCAAGTGGCAGTCCATGTCCGGCGGCTTCTGCAAAATGCCCGTCGTGCTCCGCGTTTCTGTGGGTAACAAATACGGTGCCCAGCACTCCCAGGATTGGACCGCCCTTTGCGCCCACATCCCCGGACTCAAGGTCGTCTTCCCGGCAACGCCCTACGACGCCAAAGGTATGATGGCCACGGCCCTCAGCGGAAACGATCCCGTCGTCTTCTTCGAAAGCCAGCGCCTCTACACCGTGCCCGAAACCGTCCATGAAGGCGGCGTGCCCGAGGAATACTACCGCATTCCCCTCGGCGAGCCCCACGTGGCGAAGGAAGGCAGCGACCTGACCATCCTCACCTTCGGTGCGACCCTCTATCGTGCGTTGGACGCTGCCAAGCAGTTCGAAGCCGAACACGGCATCTCCGTGGAAGTCATCGACGGCCGCAGCCTCGTGCCCTTCGACTACGACACGCTGTACCAGTCCGTGAAGAAGACCGGCCGTCTGATTCTCGCCAGCGACGCCTGCGAGCGGGGTAGCTTCATGCACACCATCGCGTCGCGCATCAGCACCATGGCCTTCGATCACCTCGACGCACCGGCCGTGGTATTGGGTGCCGAAAACTGGATCGTGCCGCCCGCGGAAATGGAAGAAGAATACTTCCCCCAGGTGAACTGGTTCCTCGACGCCTTCCACACCCACTTCAAGCCGTTGGCTGGCTACACCCCGACGAACAATTTCAGCGCGGGGGAGATGCTGAGCCTTTCGAAGATGGATGTCTGCTAAGCAGTAGAATAGACATAATCAGCGAATAGACTACCAAGGGCCGCCCGTTTGGGTGGCTCTTTTTTCGGTTTTAGGGGGCCGTTTCCGGCCGATATCGCTAAAAACAACGAGCTAAATACCGTTTGGGGTGTATTTAAAGTGTTATTTTGAGAAAAATATGCAATAATTGGTTCGTAATGTACTTGAGAGGGATTTCTAATGCTTATAGAGTTCAGTGTTGAGAACTTCTTGTCAATCCGCGATAAAGCCACTCTGAGCTTAGTCAAGGGTACAGGCACAGAGCTTTTTGAGACCAATACGTTCGAATGTAGTGCGCCCAGCACACCCAGTCTATTGGCGTCCGCAGCCATCTATGGCCCAAACGGCGCTGGGAAAACGACCATCATCAAAGCAATTCAAGTGATGCGAAGCATCGTGTGTGGGACTGCTTCGAAGAACAAGCCCGGCGAAACGATTCCAGTAGTGCCGTTCCGACTCGATGAGATTTGTGTGAAATTGCCCACGGAGTTCGACATCGTATTTGCCGTAGATGGCGTTCGCTATCAATATGGATTCTCCGCCACGACTGAACGCGTATACGACGAGTGGCTTTTCGCGTACCCCAAAGGACGGCCGCGCCGCCTCATTGAGCGATCCTACTCCGAGGAAACAGGATCTTATGTGTGGGGCTCCATGGATAAATTGGCAGGTCAGAAGCAAGTGTGGCAGGAATCCACACGTGCCAACAATTTATTTCTCACCACGGCAGTGCAATTAAACAGCGCCGAGCTTCACCCCATATATGAATGGTTTCAAAAGCGCCTTCACATAGTCGGACTGCAAGGATGGACCGGTATGTTCTCCGTAGGAGCGTGCGAAGATGAGAGCTCAAGGAAGGGTATTGAAAAGATTCTACGGCTTGCAGACACAGGAATTGAAGGGATTGAGGTAGACGCTGGGCACGCATATGGGTGGGATGAGGTTATCTACAATCCTGAGGAATTCCCATCTCGGAAATCCCTCAAAACAGTGCATAGAACGAGTTCCGGGCAAGCTGTCAAATTCGATTTTGATGATGAATCTGATGGAACCAGGAAGCTATTTGATATGGCAGGTCCGTGGTTGAAGGTGTTGAGGGAGGGACATGTCTTAGTTGTTGACGAATTGAACGACAATCTCCATTCTCATATGGTCGGTTTTCTGGTGCAACTTTTTCACGACAAACGCGTGAACAGAAAGGGGGCGCAGCTGATTTTTACGACCCACGACACTTCGTTGCTCAATCAGCATATATTTCGTCGTGACCAAATTTGGCTTTGCGAAAAAGACGATACAAAAGCTTCTGTGTTCTACTCGTTAACGGAGTTCAGTCCGCGAAAAGGTGTTGAGAATATCGAGCGTGGATATTTGGTGGGTCGATATGGCGCGTTACCGCACCTTCAAGACCTTGCTGACGGACTGGTGGATTGAGAATGAGGAGCGGCGACCTCTTCCACAGAAAGAAAAAGGGGACGAGTGCGCTCAAACGCGGAGCGCCACGTCGTCAGCCCTATGATCGGGTTCTTATCGTGACCGAGGGCCAGAGAACCGAGCCTAACTACCTGTTGGAGCTAATCAAGAGCAAAAAACTTCACACCGCGAATGTGGTGGTAGATGGCGACTGTGGTTCTGATCCGATGAGCATCTACAAACATGCCAAGGCTCTATACTATACTGAAATGAGGAGGCGCGAGAAATTTGACCGCGTCTACTGCGTTTTCGACCAAGATGGCCATACCAATTATCAGGAAGCGTTGTTCTCTATCGAAAACGCAAAGCCCAAAGGGGTCTATTACGCGATCAACTCCGTGCCGTGCTTTGAGTACTGGGTGTTGCTGCACTTTGGGTTCACAACGAAGGCCTATCAAGGAGCTGGCGGACAAAGTTCATGTAAGTTGCTCATGAGAGATCTTAGAAAAGTGCTTCCCA
>JAUIMA010000416.1 GCA_030432675.1 Candidatus Hydrogenedentota bacterium
GAAGGCTTTCTTCGGAACAAGGGCTGCCGGGTCGTGGCGCTGTGCGATATCGACGCGCACCACCTCCGGAATGCCCGCGACATGGTGAACCGGACCTACGAAAACACGGACTGCAAGACCTTCCACCACTTTGAAGAAATGTATGACCAGGTCAATATCGACGCGGTCAGCATTGCCCTGCCCGACCACTGGCATGCCATTCCGGCGATTGCGGCGGCCGAAAAGGGTTTTGATGTCTATGGCGAAAAACCCTTCTCCCACTCCTGGGCCGAAGGTCGCGCCATGGTGGATGCCCTCGAAAAGAATCACTGCATCTGGCAGACGGGCAGCTGGCAGCGCTCGGTGGAGAACTTCCACCATGCTTCCGAGCTGGTCATCAATGGCTACATCGGCAATGTCCATCGGGTGGAAGTCGGATTGCATGACGGTTATTCCGACTACGCCGATACGGCCCACCTGACCTCCTTTGGTCCCCCGCCGGCGCACCTGGATTACGACCGTTGGCTCGGACCGGCGGAGGTGGCTCCCTATTGTGCGGCGCGGGTGCACAAAAACTGGCGTTGGATTATGGCCTACGGTGGCGGGCGTATCATGGATTGGTGCGGACACCATTGCGACATCGCCCACTGGGGCCTGGGCTTTGACCGGACGGGTCCGGTGAGCGCCGAAGGCACGGGCATCATCCCCGATCCCCATGCACTTTGGGACGCGCCGACGGAATATGACGTAGACTGCACCTATGCCGACGGCACGGTGATGAACGTGAGCAGCAAGCATCACGGCGGCACCAAATGGATTGGCGATGAAGGCTGGATCTATGTGAACCGGGGCACCACCGAAGCCAGCAACCCGGCGCTCCTCGAACACAAAATCGGCGACAACGAAACCCGGCTCTACCAAAGCAGCAATCACATCAGCAACTTCCTCGACTGCATCCGCACCCGGGCCGAGACCATTACCCCGGCGGAAGTGGCCCACCGATCGGCCTCCGTCGGTCACCTGTGCAACGCGGCCATCTATACGGGACGCAAGGTGAACTGGGATCCGGAACTGGAAAAGGTCATCGACGACGAAGAAGCCAGCGGCATGATGTATCCGACTTATCGGAAGCCCTGGACGCTGTAGGAAATGATGTAGAAACCCATCCGCAGACGCAGGTAGTGCCGTGGCCCTACCTGCGTCTTGTTTTCGATGATTTCTATACCGCCTGACGGCAATAAACGGGTGATAAATCAGCAAGTAATTCGCTGACTACAGCACCACCTCGCAATCGCATTGCCGGGCGGCAGGTAAGAAATCGATTTGAGGGGCACCCTATATGGCTACTGACGAGGACCTGTTCACCTGTAATCACCAGTTCGGGCTGATCGATCCGGGCCCACTTCCCCACACCTGTCAGGCAGGTTCGGAGCGCAAAAAACGCTCAACCCAATATGTGAGGAATTTGGATTCATGACCCATGTCTCTACCTATCGCCATCGCAGCAGACCGTCGGGCCCCACGGAGGTAGGCTTGCACGGCGGGCTCGTTACCCTGACTTATCTGGGCTATCACGGTGTCATCTCGGAGTTCTATGACGCCTTCAGTGCGACCAAGCGATTTCGGCGTCGCCTGAACACCCGGTGGGTTATTCCCGGAGTACTAACTTCCTTGGCAATGATGTTGCTGGCGCCGTTGGCTATGGCCGTGAAACCGGAAGAATCGGGTGAGTTTCTCGGCTTGTGTCTTATAGGGCTGATGGCCTGCTCGATTTTTGCGACGCTCACCTCATTGTTCTTTCTACGTCCCACGGTGATACTCAAATTCTATGACGACAATAAGACGTATCGTGTGGAGTTTGACTACATTCCTGGACAGGACCCGCTCTTGGACACAATCGTCGACGCGGCCACGGAGCACGACTCGCCAACGGGACCGCTGCGCATTTCCAATACCATAAGCCACACCCGCGATTGGCTCTGCACTTTCATCTTCCGCTACATATTTTTCACGACGTTCCTGCTGTACAATTTGCTCAAGTATGTGGTCTTTGCGCTTCTCGCTGTCGTGGTGGTGATTATGGTTGTGTTCATATTCCTATTCGAGGAGCCAACGGAAACCCCCGAAGAGCCACCCGCACCGGAAACACCCGCCGCAACCGACTCTTCCCCGCCCTCACCGCTCTTTATGTTCCTCTTTGCCACACCAGCTATCGGTGTCGTGTTCTATTCCGTGGGTCAGATTCGTAAGGCGAAGGGTCCTTGGTCCCACCGACGCGCACGTCGACAGATTCTGCGATTGGCACGCAAGCGCGACATGACCGGCGTCAAAGACAAACTGGAACGCATGCTGGCAACCGACCCAGGCGACTACGAGTCTGCTTTTTTGCTGGCCCAATTGCGTATGGCCGAAGGCGACTATGATGGAGCGCACCGTTCTCTGGAAGCGTGCACCCAATTGCCCGATGCCGAATGGTCGACCTGGAAACTGCACCTGGACTACATCGAAATGCTGGACGGTCGAAATGCGTCCCCCGATGTGGAGAAGAGTCGCAACTGGAAACAAGAATTGGCTGGGTCTACCTGAGATGGCATCGATGTCCCGGCCCCCTGGGACACTTAATCATGATGCTCCCTGCCATTGGTTGTGTATATCACACGGGCAAGGGCAATCGGCCCTTGTCCGTGGCACCTCCGGAATTATTCATGTGCCTTCCAGTTGACACGCCACCCGTTCCGTGGTAGCCTTGGGGTGAGAGGGAATCGGTATGGGAATTGGAAAACTAGCGACGTGGCTTGCACTCTTTGCGCTCCTCGCCAACGCGGGTAGCGGCTTGGGTTTGGAACAGGCACGCCCCGACACATCTTTGGCCGTTGCCACCATCTGTACCACCCAGGCAACCATCAATACCCTGATGCAACCCAAAGACGCCACGACCGACGTAGATGTTTGTGCCCTCCAGACCAGCCTCGGCAGTACGGCCCTCCCCAATGAATCAACCGTGAGTGCGGAATCCGACAGCCTGTTATTGGCGGTGCTTTGCGCTTCCCCTGAGTTACTTGCGCCCCCTATGATGCGCAGTACGATCCCCTTCGATGACCGGGAGGTCGAATCAGCATCGCGCCAAGAGGCGGCGCAGGTTGTCGCCTGTTTACCTCCCCCCGAATCGCTGCCGTTGGAACACGCCCGGCACACCCTGCGTACACCTAACGGACCGCCCGTCACCGCCTGAGGCTTCGCCTGGCGAAGCTCCCGAGGCGACCATTCCTCTGTGTATGGTCCCCCGGAATCCGACGGTCTTCGTCTGTGAATTCCAAGGCGCACCCTGAAACCTTTATTGGCTCCATGGTGTATAGGTGAACGAGGTGTACATGTTCGACCCCAGAACCATAACCCGCTACGACGTACTTCGTGTCGGCTGGCGTATCGCCAGCCTGCTCGTACTCGTCCTGGCCAGTGCCACCGGCTCCTACGTGGCGATGGCGGCGGTAGTGAGTCTCCAGCCCCCGGACCATGATGCGCTGCTGCGTATCCCCGTCCTTTTGGAGGGGGAAGGGGAAGAAGCGATGGCGGGCGTGCAGTTCGATCTGCAATTTGACCCGGCCCACTACACGCTCGAGGGCGTGGAAGCCGGTGCCATCGTCCGCGAAGCCGGCAAAGAGACAATCGTTTCGGAACCCACACCGGGCACGGGGCGCGTCCTCATCACGGGATTCAATAACCATGCACTCGCCGATGGCCATGTAGCGACCCTCATCCTCCGACGTCGCGCACCCGACGCCGTGGATGAGTCGCTGGCCATCGGCAATTTCCTGGCTACCGACCCCTTTGGCAATCCGGTGCCCCTGGGTTACCGCGACGACTACAGCTATCCACCGACACCCCCGGAAGCCATCGAGGCCAGCCTGTCGGAAAGGGCCGAGGAGGCATCCCCCGCCCCCGTTGCGGACGGGGATGGGAACCCCGTGGAAGCCGCTTCCGTCGGGACGAATTCCGACGATAGAAACGCCCCCACCTCGGGGGGAAGTGCCGCCGTGGCGTCGGGTCCCGTGGGAGGAGCGGATTTCCCGGACACTGCGCTGGAATCGGAACCGGCCACTTCAAGACCACCGGTTCCGGGCCACCCGGCGCAGATTGGCGGTGCAACGCGTAGCGGCGCAACGGCCGCCCACGGGGCGCCGCGCACCCGGACGGCTTCAGGAACCCGCCCCACGCCCGGCAGCGTATCCGCCCGCCCCTTCCGGAGCTCAGCCCAGACGCCTGCGCGACCAGGCACCACGAATCGGTCGGCGAAACCGGTGGGCGATCACCCCGGCACCCAGCCCCCGACCAAGCAAACGGCCGAGAATGACCCGCCGCGATTGGCGCTCGCGCTACCGACTTCCCCTCTGGAGCCTTCCCGGACTTCCCAGACGGGGCCACTTGTCGTACGCGATTCCCCCGTTTCGCCGCGCTCTTCCCGGGACACAACCCAAATGGTCTTGGGCTTTGGTCTCTTTGTCCTTTTCTTCCTCGGCTTCAGCGTGATTCACATCCGCATCGTGCGGTTCCTGTCGTGCAGTACGCGGAGGACGAAGTGATGAATTGTATTCTACGCAAGCTCACCATGGTCAGCGCGGTCGTACTACTGGGTGCCTCCCACGTTGTGGCCGTCACGTTGGGCCTCCAATCCATCGTCACCCTCGACCAGACCACCGAAGTCCAACTCCCCATCCAGCTGGACACCCAGCCGGGCGACGTGGTGGCCAGCCTTCAGTTTGACATTCACTTTGATAATGAGCAGTTCCAATTTCGTCGGGTAGAAACGGGCGCTGCCGCGGCGCAAGCGGACAAGTCGGCGCACTTCAATCCGATCCGTCCGGATGTGATACGGGTCGTCGTCGCGGGACTCAACCGAAACGTAATTGCGCCGGGCATTCTTGCCCGGGTTGTGTTCGACCGGGTTTCCGGAGAAAGTGGTACCACCTCGTTGCGCATGGACGGGGCGATTCTCAGTGATCCCTTCGGCACCGCCGTCCCGGCGACCTTATCCCCCAACACCCTGGTGTTAGAGGCCCGTGGCGACACGTTGCACCATGGACTCGCCACCGGCACGGCGACTGCCACCATTCCCGGCCGGGGCTATAACACCTACCCGGCCCTTATCGTCGCCCTGCTTGGTGTGGGCGCGGCCATGTTGTGGGCCCGGAAGGCCCCACGAAAGCGTGGTCGCCGATGAGTCGTATTCTTTCTCTACTGAGCGCGATCCTGCTGCTGGTTTGTTCCGCGATGGGGGTCACCCTCCTCGTGGACGACGTCACGACGGAACCCTCCGGCGCCTTTCAACTGCCCCTGTCCATTGATGTAACAGCCGATGAAGAAGTGGCCGCCATCCAGTTTGACCTCCTCTTTGACACGGCGGTGTTCGAAGCGGGAACGATACAGACGGGTGCAGCCAGTGACAATGCCGAAAAGAGTATTTCTGTGACAAGCCAACCCGACGGCTCCGTTCGCGTCCTGCTCATTGGCTTTAACCAGAATGTGTACGCCGACGGAGTAGTCGCGCTGGCGGATGTCACCGTGCGACCCGATGGGACTCCGGGAGAACACCTGATCACCTTGGCGAACGTACTCCTCTCGGACCCGTTTGGTTTTGCCCTGGAAAGCCAGGTAATGCCTGGCACGATCACCGTTGCTGAGGGTGAAGGTGAAGGGGAAGGGGAAGGGGAAGGGGAAGGCGAAGGAGAAGGAGAAGGAGAAGGTGAAGGTGAAGGCGAAGGTGAAGGTGAGGGTGAAGGCGAAGGCGAAGGAG
>JAUIMA010000005.1 GCA_030432675.1 Candidatus Hydrogenedentota bacterium
TTGGGTGATATCCTGGTCGCGGTAAATGATGCTGCCGGATGTGGCCCCATGGAGGCCACACATATGGCGCAACAGGGTGGTCTTCCCACAGCCACTACCGCCCACGATAACGAAAATTTCACCCGGTTCTACCTGGCAGGAAACATTATCCAGGATCAGCGTATCCCCATAGTGGGCAACCAGATTGTGTACAGCGACGAGCGGCTCACTCACGGGTGCACCTCAAGCGCTGGAGAGGTAGTTGGTGGCGTTCCTGAATATCCAATCATTTCCTCTATTATCCCAAGACGTAATAGAAAATCGCTGCAAACACGATATCACAGCTGATAAGCATGAAGATATCCATCACCACGGCCCGGGTGGTCATGAGGCCCACGCCCCGGGAGCCGCCGCTTACGCGAAATCCGTTGTGACAGCCGATGAGCACGATGCCCAGCGCGAAAATGATGGTCTTTAAAAAGCCCTGCGCCAGATCTTCCAGGAATGCAGAATTCAGCGTCTGAGTGAACCAGACCGAAGGCTGAAACCCCAACACGCCGATGCCCCAGACCGAGCCCCCGGCGATTCCCGAGAGAACGCCCAGGGTGACGAGACAGGGCAAAACGACAAGGAGGGCCATCAGCTTGGGGGCCACGAGGAATTGGTTGACGTTTAGCCCCATCCCCCGTAGGGCATCGATTTCCTCTTGCACCTTCATGGTGGCGATTTCGGCGGCGATGGCCGCGCCCGTTCGCGCGGATACCACGACAGCGGTCATGATGGCCGCCAACTCCCGGGCAAAGCCAATCATGATAATGTCGGCTACAAAGATGGAGATGCCGTAGGACTCGGCCTGCTTGGCCATCAGCATGGCGATGATGAGCCCTAGCAGGAAGTTCATGAGACAGACAATCTTGATGGCCCGAACGCCCATCTCATACATTTCATCGATGAAGATTTCCCAGCGGAATCCCCGCCCTTCAAAGGGGGCGATCACCGACCAATAGATGGCATCTACACACAGTTCGAGGAAATCACGGGATTCGGCGATAAAGGCCAGGGTTGTGTCGCCCAGGTTTTCGAAGAATCCAGCCTCTGCGCCTTGCTTCCTTACCGGCTTTTGTAGCGCCGGGGCGACCATTTCCAGAAGTTCTGCCACGGAGCCCTGCTGGCCCTCCAACTTCAGGCTGCTGCCCGATTTATGGAGATGCTCCGCAATCTTGACCAGCCACGCGCCACCGAGGGAATCCATCTTTTCCGTCTCGTCAAAGGCAATGACAACCGTGCTGCCTTGCTCCACGGAGCGCTGGGTAAGGGACTCCCAGAGTGAGCGGCCCGACTCCTGGTCCAGCGTGGCGGGGGCCTGAAGCGGTTTATCGCTCACGTAGCGCCCCCAAGAAGCTGTTGAAAGTCGGCTTCCGTCAACACCGTGACGCCGAGACTATTGGCCTTCTCCAATTTAGAACCTGCTTTCTCCCCGGCGACGAGGTAGTCGGTGCGCTTACTGACACTGCCCGAGGCTTTCCCGCCCAGTGCCTTGATGTGCTCATGTATTTCGTCGCGGGTGAACATACTCAATTTTCCAGTTACGACAAAATTCTTGCCGGCGATGGGGTTGCTATCATCAGCGACCGCGATCGGTTGGGCTTCGGTCGTGTTGAGCCCCCGTTCCTGAAGGCGACGGATGAGGTCCTGATTCGCCAGCGTGTCAAAGAAGTCTAACACACTCTGCGCAACCACCGCGCCCACGTCTTCCACGTCTTCCAGGGCTTCCCGACTGGCGGCCATCAAGGCTTCGATCGCGCCGAAGTGTTGGGCCAACGCTTCCGCCGTACTGCTGCCCACGTGACGGATGCCCAGGCCAAAGAGCAGGTGCTTGAGGCTCCGCTTCTGCTTGCAGGCCTCCAAGGCGGCAACCAGATTGCGCGCGGACTTTTCGCCCATCCGCTCGAGACTGCTTAACGTCTCTTCGGTGAGATCAAAGAGATCGGCCGGATCGCGCACCAATTCACGGGAAACGACCTGCTCGATCAGGGCGGGGCCCATTCCGTCGATATCCATGGCCTTGCGCGTGGCAAAGTGGGCCAGCCGCTCCTTCAATTGCGCGGGGCAGGAAAGGTTGACGCATCGGAGGATGGCGTCATCGGGATCTTTATGTGCCGGTGTCGCACATACCGGGCACGCGGTGGGAACGGGATAAGGGACGGTATCGGCGGGGCGCGATTCGGGCACAAAGCGCAAGACCTGCGGGATAATCTCACCGGCCTTCTGGACCTCCACCAGATCACCGACCCGAAGGTCTTTTTTAGCGAGGTCTTCAAAATTGTAGAGGGAAGCCCGTTTTACGATGGTCCCCGCGAGAGGAACCGGTTCTAGCTCCGCCACCGGGGTAAGGGCACCCGACTTTCCAACCTGCACGGAGATTTCCCGGAGTCTGGTCTGGCGCACCTCCGCCGGAAACTTGTAGGAGATTATCCATCGGGGCGACTTGGAGGTGAACCCAAGCCGGGCACGCTGCTGTGGGTCATCCACTTTGATAACCATGCCATCAATCTCGTAGTCCAGATCGAAGCGACGGGTCGTCCAACCCATACAGGTGTCGATTACGGCGTCCACATCAGCGCAACGGGTATGGTGCTCGTTCACGGGAAAACCATAGGATTTCAGCAGCGCGAGCGTCTCTTCGTGCGTTACGGGTGGGCGCTCTTCATCTTCGAGCATACTGTACAGAAATATTGACAGGTTGCGCTTGGCGACCTCCCGGGAGTCCAGCAATTTCAGGGTGCCGGCCGTGGTATTGCGCGGGTTGCGATAGGGCTCTTCACCGGCCGCTTCCCGAATTTCGTTGAGTCGGGAGAGCTCAGCGATGGTCATGAAGACTTCCCCACGCACCTCGAGGGAAGGGGGAGCCGACTCGGACAGCTTCAATGGAACTCCACGAATCGTGCGGACATTCTGCGTGACGTCGTCCCCTTGCAGGCCGTCGCCGCGCGTAATGGCCTGGGTCAGCACGCGATTTTCATAGCGGAGCGCCATGGCCACGCCATCCAGCTTTAATTCCACCATGTATGCGGGTACGTCTCCGTCAAGCCCTCGCCGCACGCGGGCATCGAATTCCCGCAGCTCTTCGGCATTGTAGGTGTTGTCGATGGAAAGCATGGGCACGCGATGGGATACTGTTTCGAATCCCTCGACTGGAGCCCCACCGACCCGCTGAGTGGGTGAGTCGGGGGTGCGGAGGCTCGGATAGGCCGTCTCCAGTTCCGCGAGAGCACGAAGACGGGCATCGAAGTCCTGATCGCTTATCTCGTTGCGAGCCTCCTGGTAATAGAGGCGGCTGTGGTGTTCAATATCCGCTTTCATCGCGTTATATTCCGCGACAATCTGGGGCGTGGGTAGGGTTTTGCTGGTAGTCATGGCGGCATTATATCGGATGTTCTGTCGCTGGTAGTAGCGTATTCGCTGTCGTATTTACACGAAATTCCCTGCCGGGAAGGGGGGCAATAGTGACATTGATGCCGGTTCGGGGGGAATAGAGCCTCTGAAAGCCGCACAGGAGCGTTGCGGAAGGTGTGGGGTCGGGAATGTCATCATGGGCGGATTTATGCGGAGCACCATAGCTCCTCCGGCTTGCAGTAGGTTGGTGCCATGCGTTACAACGTACTCAGTTGACCGAGTGCAAGTGTGGAGAAAGCAACGCATGGTAGATTTGAGTTCATTGGAAAGTGCCGCCAGCTGGTCCAAAGCGCGGAAGGAAATCGCCGCCGCCGTGGATGAGATGTTGGGGGAGCGCCCTGAAAAGCGCGTTGACCTGCAGTTTAACATTACCGACGAGGTCGACTTTCCAAACTATGTTCGCCGCCGGGTAAATTACTTCGTGGACGATTGGACGCGGGTTTCGGCCTGGATGTTTCTGCCGGAAGGGCGTGATGAGGCCCCGGCGATGCTCTGCTGCCATCAGGAGTGCCGACAGGGAAAAGACGAATGCGCCGGGCTGGAGGGCAATGGTCGGATGGCCCTGGCCCAGCATTACGCTGATCGGGGCTACGTGACGATCGCGCCCGATTGCATCACGGCCGGCGAGCGTATATCCAGTCGATCAGAAGCCTACGACTCCACCATGTTCTACCAGGATAATCCCACCATGTCGTTGCTGGGAAAAATGCTGGTGGATCACCAACATGCCCTGGATGTGCTGGAGCAGGAAGAGCGGGTCGATGGGGCACGCATCGGCGTCGTCGGCCATGGTCTGGGAGGGGCAAACGCCCTCCTGTTGGCCGCAATGGACCGTCGGGTGCAGAGCTGCGTTTCAAGCTGTGGCTTTTCCCGATTCAGCACGGACAAAGACGCCGGTCGCTGGTCGGAAGATGGTCCCATAAATCTCTTGCCCAAATTGAAGGCGGCCCTCGATGGGGATTCGCTGTCCTTTGACTGGGAACATCTCATGGCGATGGCGGCTCCCAGCGCAATTCTGGTCATTACCGCCATGGCGGACGCAGCCGTGAGTAACCCGGAAAGTTGTGAGGACGCGGTTTCGCAGGTCGCACGACTCTACAAGTATTTCGGTGCCCCCCAGGCGATTGAGCATTTCAGCCATGACGATGGGCACCAGGTCACCTTTGAAACCTTGGATATGGCCGACGATTGGTTCGAACGTTGGCTCTAACCCCAATTCTCTTTTGTATCGTATCGACATGCTGTAGCAATTAGTCACAAATGGCGCGGGCGTACCCTTGGGGGAGTCCCGTAGCCTGGCCTCTGGAGCGAGAATGGACGAACAGGTAACGGCAAAGATTCAGCAGTTATTGGGCAGTATCGAACAGGTCGTGTATGGTAAGCATGACGTCGTTCAGCTTTGTGTCATCGGTTTGCTCGCACGCGGGCATATCTTGATTGAAGACGTACCGGGAATCGGCAAGACCACCATCGCCCAGAGTATCGCGCGGTCGCTGGATTGCTCCTTCAATCGGGTCCAGTTCACCAGCGATATGCTACCCTCCGATATCCTCGGTGTGTCCATTCTCGATCACAAGACCAACGACTTCGAATTTCGGCGCGGCCCCATTTTTGCCAGCATCGTCCTCGCCGACGAAATCAACCGCACCCCGCCGAAGACGCAGAGTGCCCTTATGGAAGCCATGAGCGAATTTCAGGTGTCGGTCGATGGGACAACCCACGAATTGCCCCGGCCTTTCATGGTGCTCGCGACCCAGAACCCCGTCGAACACGAGGGTACCTATATTCTGCCGGAGTCACAGTTGGACCGCTTTGCCCTGCGGGTGGAGATGGGTTATCCCCCCTCTGAAGATGAGATTCGTATAATGCGCCGACGCGACCCGCAGAAGGCGATCCATGATATGAAACCCGTGCTCTCCGTAGAAGATGTGCTGGCCCTGCAAGATAAGGTGGGCGAGGTGAAAGTGGATGACTCCGTCGCCCACTACCTGCTTCGTATTGTACAGGGCACCCGTACCCATGAGCAGGTACAGCTGGGGGCGAGTCCCCGTGGTTCGCTGACCTACTACGAAGTGTGCCAGGCCAAGGCCTTGGTGGAAGGTCGGGACTATGTTACGCCCGGAGATGTGAAGGATATGGCGGTGCACGTGTTGAGTCACCGTATCTTGGTGAAAAGCCGAGGTGCCGACCTCACCATTGCCACCCAGGAGCGGGCGCGTGTCATACGCGAAATCGTTGCGAATACGGATGTGCCGGTCTAATGGGGCGTGCCGCCCGTAAAGCGCGGGGATACACACGCTTTACCCCGGTTGGTTGGGGTTACGTCGTTATTCTGATTCTATCGCTGCTCGCAGCCTGGAATACGGGCACGAACCTGCTCTACATCGTTGTCGGTGGGCTGAGCAGCTTCGTTTTCTTTTCGTTAGTCCTTGCCCGTTTCCTGCTGGGAAATATCAGCCTCCATCGGACCGCGCCCCGTGCCGTCTATCGGGATCAGCCCTTTCAGGTCCACGTGCGGGTGGAGAATCACCGAAAATGGTTTCCCGCCGTGTCGTTACGTCTGGAACTGGACAGCGACACACAACGGACCAGTGGCTATGTAGGGTATTTGCCCGCCGGGCAGGCCGCCCGCTTAAGTGTAGAAGAATGTTTCGATAAGCGTGGGGAACATGTCCTCGCGGGCTACCGCATCGTATGTGGCTTCCCATTTGGCCTCGTCGAACGCTGTCGGGACTTCAATGACGGCTCGAAAGTGTTGGTCTATCCCCGGGTACACCTCATTCGCGCCAGTGCCTTTCAGCGCATTCCAAGTGCCGGTAAAGTCAGCAATCAATCGACGGACGATGGCGATGAGTACTTCGGGTTACGCGAATATGTTCCGGGCGATGATATCCGGCGCATTGTCTGGCGCATCAGTGCACGGCTCGATAAGTGGATCGTGCGGGAGCTCGCCCAGTATCAAAGTCGCCTGGTAGTACTGGCGCTGGACACCACGTTCAATCCCAACGTAGAAGATTTCAACGATCGCTTTGAACAGTCCATCGAATTGACCGCTTCCATTGCAATCATGCTGCTCCGCCGTCGCAACGAAGTGTCGATTGTTACCTCAAAAGGATTCCTGGAAGGGGGTGACGGAAAGGGGCATGAGCGGCGGGTGCTTGAACTCCTCGCCAGTGTGGAGGTGGCCGACAAAACGACGGCCATCGATCATCAAATTTCGGCCATTGACTCCGCAAATGCGGCGGTCTTTCTCATATCCCCCGACCCCCAGGCGTGGGGAATGGCCACGGATCATGGACGGGTTCTGGACCCACGGGAGCTGGTCAATGGATAGCAATAAGTTGCCCATGTTACGGTGGTCTACCGCTGCGTTGGTCTTGTGTGGCTATTGGGCGCTTTCCGCTGTGCCGCAAATTGGTCCAATCGTATTGTTGCCGCCTATCCTGGCCCTTGCGTGCGCTCGTCCTGCGGAGTATCTCCATGCTCGTTATTCGAGTTACGGCGTGGTCACCCGTGGCGTTACCATTGCCTACCTGTGTTTCTTGCCGTTGACCGTAATTTCGTTGCAGGTGCTCAATGCCGTAACGGTTCTCGTCTGCTACATCCAACTCTACACCCTGTTGCACCAAAAAGAGGCCCGCAACTACTACCACCTGCATCTCATGTCACTTTTCCTGCTCCTGGCAGCCTGTGTGCAGTCGCCCGACCCCATCATCGGCATTATCATGGTTTTCTTCCTGATCAGCGCCGTGTGGGCGAGTCTTGCGCTGCGTATGGCCGCAGAGCAGGCGGGGGCCGATGCCCTGGCGGAGCCAGAGATCGTGGGCCTCGACAACATGGACCACCCGGAATTGCACGGTAAGACGATTCAAGGGCGCGCCAGCATGCCTATCGCGGCAACCGGGCTTTCGGTCATCATGGTCTCTATGACCGTGCTATTTTTCGTGCTGACGCCCCGCATTGAGGCCGGTATCTTTGGCCGTAGCCAGGAAGTCATAGAGCGCACAGGCCTCTCGGAGGAAGTGGAACTTGGCTCGAATATGACCATCGAGCTAGATAATACACCCGTTCTCATGGCGCGCTTTCCCGATGAACCCAATGGACAGGTGCCGTCGGGTGATTGGCTGTATTGGCGGGTAACCACCTTTGGGAAATATGCTGGAAATGGGTGGAGAGAGCAGCGGGGCGAGTTGATAGACCCCGGTATCGCCCACCGCCGCTCAATCATCTCGGATCCCACCAGTTACACCCAATCCCGTGGTGGAAATGCCGAAGTCAGCCGCACGCCTCGGGCCGGAAAGCGGCTGGTTCGTCAGCTCATCTATCTGGATCAGCCCCCAAGCACCGGAATACCCGCGATGAGTCTTGTGCAGTCCGTGCGGATTTCGGAGAGTTCACGGGGTAAACGGCTGCGTTGGGGGCACGATGGCGATCTGACCGTCGTGTTGGATAAGGCCGGCTCGGTGAATCGTCTGAACTACGAGGCCTGGTCGGAGCCGGACCGCCCCTCGGCGGAGCAATTGCGCGCGGCGCCCGATTTTACATTGCCCGCAGGAGACGGCAGTGCGGCAGCCTTTCTGGAATATAGTCTCTCTCCCGAATCGGTGGCGCTTGCAAATCAAGTTATGGCCGAGGCCACGAATGCCTATGATAAAGCGGTTGCGATTGAAGAATATCTCAGTGGACCCAATTATTTGTACTCCTTGCGCATCCCGGACATGGGGACGGGGCCAATGATTGACACCTTCATCAACCGAACAAAGCTTGGGCACTGTGAGTTGTTCGCGACGGCGATGGCCCTCATGTTGCGGAGTCAGGGGGTTCCCACGCGGGTAGTGAGTGGTTATCGCGGTGGTGAGTGGCAGTCTTCCGACGAAACGTATACGGTGCGGGCCAGTATGGCGCACTTGTGGGTAGAAGTCTGGTTTCCCGAAAATGGATGGGTGATTTTCGACCCCTCGCCCCAATCCGACAATTTTCAGTCCACACAGATGCAGCGCCTGGCCCTCTTCCTTTCCCGCGTTGGATTGAAGGCAAAGATGTTCTGGTTTCAGGAGATTGTGGGTTTCGATCGGGCAAGCCACCTGCAGCGACTTCGGGAAATGTCACTCGGCGTCGTCCGTAGTTTTACCGGCGAAGAAGCGGAGGAAGTGGCTGGGGTCGTGGCGGGGGGGAGCACCAACAGCCGGCAGACCGGCATGTCCAACCTCTTTCTCCTGATGGTGTCCGTCGGTTTGTCTATCTGGTTGCTCATCCGATTCCGGAACCGTGCGGCTCCCAGCGAATTTGAATTGACACCCGATCAGCTGAAGGTTATCGAACTATACCTGACGCTGCGCCGACTCCTGCGGAAGCACGGCGTGGATTGCCGCGGAAAAACGGCGGAAGAGATCGAAGCGACCCTCGCATCTCCGGTCTGGGGTGCACCCGAAGGCGCGATGAAGTTATTGGCATGCTACAACACGGTGCGGTTTGGCGGGGCGCCCCTGCCACCGGAAGAACTGGCCGAATTGAAGCGCGGGCTGCGCACGCTCAAACCCCTGGACAATCAGACGGCTAAGCCCTGAGTTATTACGGGGATTATTGATTTAGCAAAATGCCGACCTCGTTGAGGCCCCAGAGAGCGACTACCACATCGTCTTTCTCATCCTGATTCAGGTCGGCGGTATCCAAAGCCCGTGGCTTGCCATCTTTGAAAGTGTGACTCGCCCGTTGAAACTCCAGGAATGACTTGTTCTTGCTGTTGTCGGTAATCAACGTAATGACCTGCGCCGACTCAAAACAGGCCGCGGCAATATCGGGAAATCCATCCTGATTAAAATCGCCGATAGTAATGTCGCGAATCTCGTGCTCCAGGACGTCCCGATCGGGACCCAATAAAATCTCCTGCGACACGGGAAACGAAAAGTCGCCGGCACCATAGAAGATCATGATAGAGTCGTCCGTATACTTGTGGGAGACCACCAGATCCTCCTGTCCGTCCTGATTGATGTCCGCCCATTCCAATCGGTGGGGCAGTCTGCCTCGACTGGCGAATCGCTGCACCTCTTCAAAGCCCCCATCGCCATCACCCCGTAGCACGGCGACTTCGTTGCTGGCCATAAGTGTTACAGCCACATCCAGTATCTTGTCGTGGTTTATGTCTACGAGGGCCAGTGAGAAGGGCCCCCCGCTGAGCGGAATCGATTGGGGGGGGAGCAGCATGGCTTCAGAATCGCCATGCATTGTGATGAGCGAGTCGCTTCCCCAACCCACTGCGACGGCATCGCGCAATCCATCCTTATTGATGTCGCCCACCTTAATGGACGTGAGACCCGGCTTGTGAAAAATAGGGGTGCCATCACCATCGACCTGACGGGCATAGGTCAACGGCTCGCCGGGAACCTCCAGGTAAATCGGCTTGTAGATGCCCTCTTCCTGTAGGTTGAGGAACAAGCTGACGTCCCGCCGACGGGTGGCGTGAAAACTTGCTACGAGAATATCAGGCCACCGGTGCGCATCGATATTGGCAACGGCAATGGCGTAGGGACCGAAATCCGTTTTCAGGGAAGGGTGGTGCTTCTGATACTTCAGGTCGCCCTGACCGATGAGCAGAGAGAGTTCATCGTTTGCGGGACGTTCCTCGCGCAAATCACTCAGGGTGCCCCGATCCGCGGTGATGATTTCGGGCCACTTATCCCCGTTGATATCGACCGCGATGATGGCGCTCGGGTTGGGCCCCACCCGAAACGTCTCAGGGCGCACACGGAGCCCCGCCGCGACGGGTTCACATCGGGGGAGCAACAATGCTGCGAGCCCCGCACAAAGACTGAGTCGAAGTACTTTTCCTTGCCAGCTCACGACAGGCTCCCCAATTTTGCAGCCAGCCGCGTGGCGGCGACCAGGCTCGATGCACTGGCCTCTCCTTTGCCTGCAATGTCAAAGGCGGTTCCATGGTCCACCGACGTACGTACGATTGGAATACCCAGTGTCACGTTCACTCCTTCATCCATTGCCATCAGCTTCAGGGGGATGTGCCCCTGATCATGGTACATGGCGATGACCATCTGATACTGTCCCGCCTGCATTTTACGAAATACCGTGTCGGGCGGAAAAGGGCCATCACAGGGGATGCCCAAGGCCTGGCAGGCTTCCACCGCAGGGCGGATTTCATCAATCTCTTCCTGGCCAAAGGCGCCTTCCTCGCCCGCATGGGGGTTCAGTCCGGCGACAGCGATTCGGGGTGACGGCAGGCCCAGCTTCTTGAGGGCTGCGTAGCCAATCTGAACCGACTCGATGATGCGCTCCTTTTTCACGGCGGCCAACGCCTCTGCAAGAGAAAGGTGGCCGGTAATATGAACAATTCGCATCGTGTCCGTGAACAGGCACATGCGGTATTCCGACGTGCCCGTCAATTCGGCGACCAGTTCGGTATGCCCAATATAGTGATAGCCCGCCTTATAAATACAGGCCTTGCTGATGGGGCAGGTAACCAGTCCATCGAGATCGCCGCGGATTGCGGCATGGGTTGCGGCCTCGATCCAGATAATGGCGGCGCGCCCTGCTTCGGGATCTTCCACGCCAAATGCAATGGCCGGTGCCGGGTGACCCGCGTTATAGACTGGAATGCCCTCGCACAAAGCCAGGCCTTCCTTGACGGATTCCACGGCCACGAAGCGGGGTGGGTTCGCCACGACATGACGTACCGACTCCAAGGCCTTTGTGCAGCCGAAGACGAGGGGCTGACAGCAGGAGTGGGGGGAGTGCTCAGCGAAGAACTTCATAACAAGTTCCGGGCCGATGCCATTGACATCCCCCATGGTGATGGCCAGGCGGGGAAGTTCCATTGCAGTGAGTTCCAGTCAGGTTGGGGCGGGCCAGAGGCCGACACGGGATGTGGTCGGCAAGAATCGGTATCATACGAAAGACTTCCGTGTCGCCGCAACGACCGGGCAGACCCATGCACGACGGTTTATGGGGATAAGAATAGGTTTTCGAGCCCGATCGCCCCGTATTTACTAGCCAATCAGATTTTCTCTTGCTTTGTCCAAGGGGCAATGTTATACTGCATTTCTTGCTCTTGAGGAGACATTTTGGTTCCGTCGGGAGGGCGGGACCGGAGTGCAGAATTCCTTGTCGGTGTTTTTTCGATTCCAACTATCTGACGGGTGAGTTGCATCTATTTGGCGGAGAGAATGTATGGAACAGGACAGTAATCGGAACGGAGAAGACAGTCTCTCCTACTCGTTGCGTGTCCAGTCTGCTGCTTCCTCAGAAGGTTTCGATTGGTCTCACATTGACGGAGTGTTGGATAAGGTGGCGGAGGAGCTCGGAGAGATTCGGGAAGCCCTCGAGCAGGGTGATGTTGCCCACGCCCGGAAAGAGCTCGGTGATCTGCTGCTTATAGCCGTCAATCTGGCCCGATTCCTGGAGGCCGATCCCCGCGATGAATTGCGGGCGGCGACGAAACGCTTTGAAACACGGTTTGGATTGCTCAAGGATACCCTCCAGAACGAGGGCAAGAAGATCAAAAGTTGCTCGGAAGACGAGCTCGAAATGTACTGGCAACGTATCAAACCCGGTGCAGACTATATACTTAGCAAGGGGCTTGACATGGGTCCCGAAGATGGTGCAAACTCAAGCTCTGATTTTTAATAAAACCCTTTATTTTAAAGGGTATTATGAGTCTGTGGATAACTTGTAGATAACCTGTAAGTAACCTGTGGATAACCTGTGAGAAACGCAGGTTGGCACGTTTGTGGGACGTATTTCAGCAGGCCGGTTACGGGCTATCTGGCGACAAGTTATTTGGGTGTTGCGGGGCGCTGTCGCGTGGTCAGAATTTGGTGGTGATTCGTTCTTCTTGCCGTCGGAAAGAAGAAGAGCGGGCTTAATTTTTGTGGTTGGACAGGAGAAACGATGGCTTCAGCAAGCAAATCAAACCCTTGGCAGCAAGCGCAGGTACACCTGCAGACCGCACTGGATGAGTATAGCTACAAGAATTGGTTTTCTCAGACACGGTTCGAATCTTGCGCCAACGGAAAATTGACGGTGGGTGTTCCCAGCCAGTTCTTTGCGGACTGGTTGCGCGATCACTACATGGATGCCGTTTGTGATTCGCTGAGAAAAGTGATGCCCGACTTTGAGTCGGTGCGCTTCATCCCCCGACCAGAATCGTCGGTAGAGTCGAAAGACAGCCGGGTGCCGTCGGCCGCTTCGCTCCCCATGGGGCCCGCACCTTCGACGCCCCGCACCTCGGCACCCAAATCCGCTTCGACGGGCTCGGGTTCCTCCAGTAGCCGGCGTTCCTTCAATGGATTCAATCCCCGCTATACCTTCGACCGTTTTGTTATTGGCTCCGGCAATCGTTTTGCCCATGCGGCTGCCCGCGCCGTGGCGGAATCGCCCGGTCGTGCATACAATCCCCTCTTTCTATACGGGGGCACCGGGTTGGGAAAAACCCACCTCATGCAGGGTATTGGTCAGTATCTCCTGTCACAGCGTCCGGAATTACGGTGTGTGTTTATCTCGTCGGAGCATTTTACCAATCAGCTGATCCAGAGCATCGCGGAAAAGTCTACCCAGAAGTTTCGGGCCCGCTACCGCAAGGTCGATATCTTGCTGATCGACGATATTCAGTTCATCGCCGGAAAAGAAGCGACCCAGGAAGAATTCTTCCATACCTTTAACGTGCTCTTCGATATGCACAAACAGATCGTCCTTTCGAGTGACCGGAGTCCCAAGGAAATTCGCGGAATTGAAGAACGGCTCATCTCCCGCTTTGAGTGGGGCCTGGTGACCGATATCCAACCGCCCGATTTGGAGACCCGTGTTGCCATTCTGCAGCGAAAGGCCCAGGACGAAAACCTGACGGTCCCCGACGATGTCATGCGTTACATCGCGACCTATATCACGACGAACATTCGTGAGCTCGAGGGGGCATTGATTACGGTGCTTGCCTACAGCCGGCTTACCGAAGAAAAGATCACCATTTCGCTCGTGGAAGAGGTGCTGCGCGATTTGATTGGTTCGGAAAAAATTCGGCCAGTTACTATCGAACAAGTGCAGCGTGCCGTGGCGGATCACTTTGACGTGCGTATCTCTGACCTGCACGGTCGTAGTCGCCAGCGCCAAATTGTGAAACCCCGACAGCTGGCCATGTACCTCTGTAAGGAGCTCATCCCGAGTCTTTCACTCAGCGACGTGGGCGATGCCTTCGGCGGCAAAGATCACACCACGGTCCTCTATGCCTGTGAGAAGGTCAGCAAAGAAGTGAAAGAGTCGGCGACTTCCCGCCAGATGGTCGAGCAACTCACCAAAACCATTCGCGACTAGGAGTCTGACTCCTGGGGCCCCGGCCCACTCTTGGCCCCACCTGGGGGCATATGCTAGAATTCCCTTCAGGAGAGTTGCAGAATGTCCGTTTTAAATGTAGTACTGTATCCCGACGACCCCCTTACCCGGAAAGCGGAGCCCTTCGCGACGGTTGGCCCGGAAGTGGCCCAACTTGCTCAGGATATGATTGAGACCATGCATGCCCATGATGGCGTGGGATTGGCGGGACCTCAGGTGGGTCTGGCCAAACGTATCTTCGTCATGCAGGCCCCCGACGGCGAGCCCATGTGCCTTATCAATCCCGAAATCGTTGCCATGGAAGGGCGCCAGGAAGGGGAAGAGGGCTGCCTCAGTATGCCCCGCGTCTATTCCGACCGCGTGCCCCGCGCCACCCGCGTCGAAGTGAAGGCATTGGATGAAACCGGCGCCCCCATTCACTTCGAAGCCCATGATTTTGTCGCCCGCATTATCCAGCACGAATATGATCACCTCGAAGGGGTGCTCTTTCCTGATCGGCTGGATATCATTTCCCGTCAAACCGTCCTGCAGGAGTGGGAAACGGTACGGGCGGAATTGGCGAATGCTACTGAGCCCACAGGCTGATTCGCGATGTTGCTCGATTCACCCGCTGTAGAACGTCTGGTGGATGCGTTCCGCCGACTACCGGGAGTAGGGAAACGCTCTGCCGAGCGAATGGCCCTCCACCTGTTGAGCGCGCCGGAAGATGAGGCGCGGATGCTCAGTGAGGCGGTCCTGTCGGCTCGGGCCCGCATCTCCATGTGCACCGAGTGTCGCAATCTGACCGAGGTGAATCCCTGCTCGGTATGCAGCAGCGAGCGCCGCGACGCGTCCCTCATTTGCGTCGTAGAGCAGCCCGTGGGGGCCATGGCCATCGAAAAGGGGGGCATGTTCCGGGGGCGCTATCACGTACTTCATGGCGTGCTTAATCCCCTTGACGGGGTAGGGCCTGCCGAACTCTGCCTCGATCGGCTCTATGCCCGACTGGAAGGGGGCCAGGTGAGCGAGGTGATCGTCGCCACCAATGCGACCGCCGAAGGCGAGGCCACCGCCCTCTATCTCGCACGACAGCTGGGGCAGCGCAACGTGAAGGTGACCCGCATTGCCCACGGCGTGCCCATGGGGGGCGGTCTCGAGTTTGCCGACGAAGCCACCCTGTCCCACGCCATGGAAGGGCGCACTCTCCTTTAAGGACCGGATTCCTATTGGGGGGCTGGCGCGGCGGGGACTACGGTCTTGAAGTAATCCTTCAGCTTTTGCTCGACGCCGATAACCGAGAGATCGGCGGTGTAGACCTCTTCCTCCGGATTCCACTTATTTTCACTCTCCAGGGTGAGCCCGTACTGCACCTGCAATTGCTGGGAGAGCATGGGTATGGCGAGTGGGATGAAGAATTCCAACTGTCCGCCAACCTCTTGGGCGGCCTGGATGCGGAATTGGAGCAGGATGATGTCAGTCGTTTTGAAATCGATGGCCAGCCGGATATCGGAAACGTCTGCGAGCATGGTCAACAGGGCATCAATCTGAGGGTTTTGCTGCATCTGCTCCAGCGAGGTGTTCCACACGGGCGCCAGGGCCCCCATGAGCGTCACGATTTCCCCATTGCGGTTATCCACCACGGCCTCCGCCATGTGGTCCCCAAAGAGGGTCAGGGGGGTATCGGGCAAATCCAGAGACCACGTTTGTAGAATCGTATCTTCCAGGTCCAGCGGAAGGGGGAGCTGGCCCTGAGCGGACAGCACACCGCGCCGTTCCAATTGGAAACCTTCCGGCGCCCACTCCACGGCGGGGAACTGTTGTTGGAATTTGTACTGATTATTCAAGTACTCGGGAAGGGCAGGGCCACCCCGTTGCTCATTCACGAAGACCGTCAGGTTGTAGGCCCCGTCGGCATAGTCAGAGCCGCCGAGGATAGCGACTTCCCGGGGGAGTACTTTGGGCAATAGGCTGGGCAGATCCCAGGGAAGCCACCCGGGAAGGGGCGGGTTTTCTGGAAGATAGGGCACCATGTCTGCACCGAGCTGGAGGGTGTCGATAGAGACCCGAAGGCGCGTGTCGGGTAGGGCAAAGGTGTCATGGCCGACCGTCTCCGACGTGAAGATTCCATAGGTGCCATCGAGGTGGTTCAAGGTAATCCCGGCGGCGATTGCAGCAAGTACACCCAATACGGCGGCGGCAATGGCAAGTTTCTTTAGCATCTAAGGGGCTCCGATAAGGGATGGTCGAGGGTGAAATTCAGTTTTACGCTTAGGGGAAGCGATAATATACCGGAAAAGGCTGCACCGTCTCGAATCCGGCGCTCTCATAGAGATAACGCGCAGGGTTTGTATTGGTTACACCCAGGGCGACGCGCTCCAGGCCGGCCTGACGAAATCCCTGCTTGAGTTCGGAGAGCAATTGGCGCCCAATGCCTTGCCCTTGAAATTCCGGCAGAACGGCCATATGTAGCACAAAGCCCAATCCCGCCACAACCTCACTGCCCAGCGCCAGGCCGACACAGGCCTCGTTTACCCAGGCACCCAGATGATAGGCCGACGGGCTGTTTCCAAAGGCTCCGGCCTGTGTTTGTGCAATAAAGGTGCATGCGGCCTCGAGGGTCTTAACCTCCTCAAAAAGTTGCTTCTCCGGGTGTCGGGCATAGGCCTCGGTCAGGACCTGGGCACCGTCGCTCTCTCCTTTCTCCCCCAGGGGTGCGATGCGAACTCCAGAATGAACGGCTGTTTCTTCAGGAAGTAACGTGCATTGCTGCAGAGAGCGCCCAACCTGTTCGAATCCCAGCACCCTGTAGGTTTCGTCCAGATTCGAGGGAGAAAAGGCCAGATATTCCGACTGTATGGGGATATTCTCCGTGCGCGCGAGATCGGCTACCACAAAACGCAGCAAGGCTTCTGAATCGGAGGAATCATAGCCCGCCTGAAGTTCATGAAAAAACGAGAGAAGGAAGCGGGTGGCACTCTTTCGCGCAAAAAGAAGCGCCCGCGCGTCTGGGCCATCTATCACGGCGTAGCAACGAATTGCGGGATGGGCCATCGTGAGGGACAGGTCCCGTGGGGCGTTCGCCTGATACTGTCGGGCGGCCTCCGGGCCATAGACCCGGGCGTAGGCCGGAAGGATATCCTGGATGTATGTCGCCAGGTTTCCGGGGGCCGCATGAATGCGTCGTATTACTGACATTGAGGCGAAATACCCCTTTCAATTCCTATCGTATCGGTATTATACTACCGCATCGGATGCCATCAATGGCGAAACGGGAGTGAGGTTGGTTTTTGATGGCGCTTCTCGTATAATTAGGAAAGCTAAGTAAAATATCGCCGACCTGTGGGGACCTTGTGACCGACTCCAACAACACGATGACTCAGGCGCGCCAACTATATCAGACGGTGCGCATGCTGAGGAATAGATTAGGTCATGAATTTGCTGCCCGGCAACGGGGCGGGGGAACCCTGTGTCCTGATCTGACTTTTACCCAGTGTAACGTGGTGATGGCCGTGCAGGAGATGGGGGAACTATCCTTGAAAGAGCTGGCCGACGTGCTGCACGTTTCCCGTCCTTCGGCATCAACCATGGTCGACCGCCTAGTCGAAATGGGGTTCTTGATACGGGAGCAGGCGGAAGTGGACCGGCGCGAAGTGCGAATTCGTTTGTCGGAGGAAGGCTACCTTCAATTTCAACAGTTGGAGGAGGAAATTCTCTGTTACATAACCGAGTTACTTACCAAGCTTGGCCCCGCCTATTCGGCCCAGTGGTGTGATGTTTATTCGAGAGTGCGCGAAATAATTGAGGCAGAAAAATCTGCGGACACAACCCCGATTTCTACGAAGGATTCTCTCGCATGAGTGAGCGTAAAATGGATAGTCCTATGAATGAACCCGAAGATGGAGAGCCTTCCGCCGGTGCGCCGGAGTTGGTTCCTGCAAGAGAGGTGGGACTAATTACCCGGGCTCTTGCCGTCGTTGTCGTCCTGGCACTGGGAATCGGCGGTTTCATGGCCCTGTCTATGCTGAAGAAACCTCCTGCGGAGGCCAAGACGTCGGAGCGCGTTCTCTCCGCGTCGGCGACCCAAGTCCAATTGGAAGATGCCCCCGTGACCATGACGGGTTTGGGCGAAGTGCGGGCCTTGAATGTCGTGCCCCTGTCCCCCGAGATTTCAGGCAAAGTGGTGGAGATTCACCCAAAGCTGGAAATGGGTGAGACCATCGGGGAGGGGGAGTTGCTACTTCGCATTGACCCCCGGGATTATGAGTCGGCCAGGATTCAGGCTGACGCCCAGGTAACCCAGATGACGCAGCGCATCGAGCGCCTTCAGCGCCAGTATGACATCGATAAGGCCCGCTTGAAAACCCTCGAGCGCAATGAAGCCTTGATGCAGAGCGATTATGAGCGGACCCGGGATCTTTTCGAAAAAGATGATGTGGGAACCCGTTCCGCCGTGGATCATGTGGAGATGGAGTTGAACCAAGCGGCAGATGCGCGGGATCAACTCGCCCAGGCCCTGGCACTCTATCCCGTTCAAATCCAGGAAGCCCGCAGTGCACTCGACGGGGCCAGGGCACAATTGGAATTGACCGAAGTTAATCTTGCCCGCACGGAAATTCGGGCTCCCTTTGATGCACGCATCAAACATGTGCAGGTGGAGCAGGGCCAATATGTCACACCCGCCGCATCGATCGTGACCTTGGCCGATGATCAGGTCCTCGAGATTTCGGTGTCCCTCGATAGTCGCGATGCGAAAGATTGGTTGCAATTTGAGCCCGATTCCCAATCCAGTGCCGGTTGGTTTGGTGAGCTGAAGCCCGTCACTTGTGAGGTCGCTTGGACCGAAGATGCAGAACGGCATCGTTGGGAAGGCAAGGTGCATCGTATCGAGACCTTTGATCCGCTGAACCGTACGATTAGCGTCGCGGTACGGGTCTCCGCCGATGCCGCCCGGAGCAGCAGTGATGGGCTTCCTCTGGTCGAAGGGATGTTCTGCAAGGTCTCGATTCCCGGAAAGCCCATGCAACAGGTCTATCGACTTCCCCGTTGGGCGGTCACCTACGAAGGGAATGCCTACGTCGTGCGGGATGGCCGACTCGCCATTCAGGCGGTGGAGGTGATTCGCAGCGAAGGGCAGGAAACTTTTGTGCGCGGTGGTCTGTCACCGGGTGAACAGGTCATTACGACGCGATTGACCAACCCTCTTCCCAATACCCTCGTTCGCCTTGAGGATGAGACAGAGAGCGCATCATGAAGGCGCTCTTAACCGCGTTTACGCGAAATACCGTCTTCGCAAACATCATGTTACTGCTGTTCTTTGTGGTTGGGTTTATCGCTGCGTCCAAAATGGTGCGGGAGACATTCCCCGAATTCAGTCTGGACTACATCTCGGTGGCGGTTCCGTGGCCAGGAGCGGATCCCGAAGATGTGGAAGAAGGCATCTCCCGCAAGATTGAAGAAGCCATCGAAGGCATTGAGGGCATTAAGACCTACACCTCCACATCGGGAGAAAGTGTCGGCAGTGTGCTCATCGAAGTCGATGAACGCTTCGACACCGCCATCGTCAAGGAAAAAGTCCGGAACGAAGTCGATGCGATTTCCACTTTTCCCGTAGAGGCGGAAAAGCCCATCACCGAAGAGGTTCTGCTACGGGCTGAAGTGCTCATGGTGGCCCTCGCCGGTGAAGCCCTCTCCGAACGACAATTAAAAGAGTGGGCGGAGCAGGTCAAGGAAGAGATCCAGGTCCTGGATAACGTCAGCCAGGTCCAGATCATGGGGGCACGGGAATACGAAATCGGGATCGAAGTTTCGGAATCCCGTCTCCGCGAATACGGACTGACCTTTTCACACGTCTCCGAAGCGGTGCGGATGAGTAGCATGAATCTCTCTGGGGGTACGGTTCGAACGGAAGGCGAAGACATTCGGCTGCGTACCGTCGGGCGAAAGTACACCGGTGAGGAACTGGCCGAGATTGTGGTCATGGCGAGTGCCGACGGTGATGTCATTACGCTGGACCGAATCGCCACCATCGATGATGGTTTCGCAGAAGACAACTTGATTTCCCGCCTGAATGGCAAGCCGGCCATCAGTGTGGCCGTGCTCAAGACCCAGGAAGAAGACGCCCTCGCCATTGCAGAGACAGTCCGCAATTATGTGGCCGAGAAGCAGTCGGGTCTCCCCGTCGGTCTGGAAATGCGCGTTTGGAACGACACGTCTACCATGCTGGAAGGGCGAATCAGCCTGCTGGTGCGCAATGGCATCATTGGTTTGGTGCTGGTGTTCTTCGTGTTGTGGCTCTTCCTGGATTTGCGGTTGAGTTTCTGGGCGGGCATGGGCATGCCCATCAGTATTACCGGTGCCCTGGGTATCATGTGGATGGCCGGTGCCACCATCAATATGGTTTCGCTTTTCGGCCTCATTATGGTGCTCGGCGTCATCGTGGACGATGCCATCGTAGTGGGTGAGTCCATCTATGTGGCACGCAAAAACGGCCTGGGCCCCCTGGAGGCCGCCGTAGAGGGCACCCGCGAAGTATTCTTGCCCGTGCTTGCTGCGGTGACGACGACCATTGTCGCCTTTATTCCTCTCGCCTATGTGGGGGGGATTATGGGCAAATTCATCGCCATTGTGCCGGTGGTCGTGATTTCCTGCTTGCTTATCTCCCTCATAGAATGCCTCATCCTTCTCCCGGCTCACCTGAACCACTTGCCTGACCCCAACATCCGCGCGGAGCGAAACGGCAAACGGCGCAGTCCCGCGCAGGTTATACACCATGTGGCCAACGGCTGGCTGGAGTGGCTCATCGACGACGTATACTCCCCCTTTATTCGGATGGCGCTCCGCTGGCGTTACTTGAGTCTCGCGGTAGCATTTGCCGTCGTTTGTATTACCGGTGGCCTTATCACCAGTGGCGTCGCCAAATTCGAAGTCTTTCCGAGCATTGATTCGGATACCCTTACGGCCACGGTCGAGTTTCCCGATGGGACACCGATGAAGGTGACCGAAGACGCGGTCAAGCAGCTCGAGCGGGCCCTCAACCGCATTGAGGAGCGCAGTGAGACGGTGACCGGCGAGCCCCTGACGCGCAATACCTTTGCCCTTGTGGGCTCAGTGATCTCCGAAGGACCACCGCGTTACGGAAACAACCTGGGGGCCATTCGAGTAGAACTACTCGAATCACAAAAGCGTGGGATTTTCTTTGAAGATCTCGCCGCCGAGTGGGAAGGGGAAGTGGGGGACTTGCCCGGGTTGATTTCTCTCTCCGTTACCGGTATGGAAGCGGGCCCCCCGGGGGCCGCCATTGAAATCTGGCTGCGCGGTCATCACATGGATGTGCTCAAAAAGGCAGCGGCCGAGGTGAAGGGAAAGCTGGGAAGCTATGACGGAGTCTACCAGATTCAAGACGACTTTCGCCCCGGTAAGAACGAGCTTAAATTTACATTGAAGCCCGAGGCCCGCGTCTTGGGTCTTACGGTCTCCGACCTCGCCCGTCAGGTCAATGCGGGGTATTTCGGCGAGGAAGCCTTTCGCCTTCAGCGGGGGCGGGATGATATTCGTGTCCGTGTGCGCTACACGCAAGAAGAGCGGAGCCAATTGGCGGAGCTGGAACAACGGCGTATTCGAACGCCCCTCGGTCAGGAAGTGCCGCTTCATTCCGTGGCGGATATCAGTTACGGCGCAGGACTCTCGGACATTAAACGCACCGATGGGATGCGGCGCATCGCGGTGACGGCTGAGGTCAACACGGCTGTCGCAAACACCGATGAGATCGTAGCCGCCATGGAAGCGGGATTCTTCGAGCATTTGAAGGTGGATTATCCCGGGGTTCAGGTGAGCTTTCAGGGGGAGAAGCGCAAGTCGCAGGAGTCGCTGGGAAGCCTCTGGGTGGGGTTCCTCATCGCCATGTTAGGCGTCTATAGCATAATCGCCACCATCTTCCGCTCCTACGTGCAGCCCGCCGTGATTATGGTTACCGTACCATTCGGCATCATTGGCGCCATCCTCGGCCACCTTGTCATGGGGTATAACCTCTCCATGATGAGTATGTTTGGCATGGTGGCCCTGTCGGGCGTGGTGGTGAATGATGCCATTGTGTTGATCGAATGTATCAACGGCTTCATCGCCCGGGGTGAAACGGTGCGGGATGCGATCTGGAAAGGCGGACGGCGGCGTTTTCGGGCCATTTTCCTGACCACTATCAGCACCTGCGGAGGACTGACCCCCCTCATTATGGAGAAAGACATCCAGGCCCAGTTTCTTGTCCCCATGGCGGTATCGCTGGCGGCCGGTGTGGCCTTTGCCACCCTCTTGACCCTGGTATTGATTCCCTGTCTCCTTCTGATTCTGAACGATTTCCGGCGCCTGGGGTATTTCCTGACGACCCGCACCTGGCCGGAACGCGAGGCCGTGGAGCCCGCCCGTAAGCGCATTGTCGAATCCGCGCCCTTAGAGGCCTCCGCCGCACCAGCGGATGTGGCCCCTCTTCCCGGCTGACTAGCTAATTCGGAGAATTCATAGGCATGACCCAATCACTTGCCCTGACAGTTGCCCTGCTTGCCGCCTCGGTGGTAATGGCTGAATCCCCCCCGAGGGTTGCCGACGAGGCCTTGCCCGTCGTCGTCGAGGCATCGGACGATGCGGTCAGCGCGCCGGAGGACGGTACGGCATCGGCTCCTATCGCGCTCACCCTGGAACAGGCGCAACGAATTGCGCTGGAAAAGAATCCCACCCTGTTGGCGGCCGGTGCGCGGGTGAAGCAGGCCCGCAGTCGGGTTGATCAGGCGCGGTCACTTTATTTTCCGCAGCTCGAGGCCACCTACACCGCATCCCATACCCATCTGTCCGCCAATACCGTTCGGGCGGCTAAAGATGGCGCGCTTTTCGGCTCGGTGAGTGGGGTGCTCGGTCAGAGCGCGTCCCAGGTGTTGGGTGCGGGATTGAACGCGGGGACCTTGCAGTCTGTCGGCCTTTCTTCCCTGGCCGGTTTGTATTCGGGCCTGCAGGCGCGCAACGCCTTCGATGAGGAAATTGAATCCTATACTGCTTCTTTGCAGGCATCCTATATCATCTTCGACGGATTCTCCCGTCACTACACCCATGCCATGGCCCGTTTCGGCCGCAATGAGTCGGAGGCCGCCCGTCGCGAGGTTTACCGCCTGATACTGGATGCCGTGGCCCAAAGTTATTATGGCGTACAGCTTGCCCGGGAGAACGTGGCGATCGCCGAAGCGGACGAAGCCTTCAATGCCCGCTTATTGAAAGAAGCGGAGTTACGTCGTGAGGCGGGAACGGGCTCCAAGAGTGACGTCCTCAATTTCGAAGTGCTCCTCCGGGCTGCAAAAGCCGCGCGCATTCGCGCCGAGAGTGATCAGGCCATTGCCCGGGTAGCCCTTGCGGCCCTGATGGGCATCTCGGATGCGCGCCTGGGAGACGAGATTCGGATTGCGCCCCTGCCCGACGACTCGGCGGACGCGCTTGCCGTGCCCGATGAGGAGGAACGGCTCGACATTGCCCTGGCGCAACGCCCCGATATCCAACAGTTCACCTGGCAGGTAGAACGGTTTCGCGCTCAACTTGGACAGCGCAAATCGGTTTATTACCCGCAGGTAAACGCCTTCGCGTCGCAAGATGCCCAAACAACCGACAACGGCCGGCTGGAAGAAGATGATTTCGGCCACACCGTGGGGATAAATCTCTCCTACAGCCTCTTTGCCGGAGGGCGCAATCGGGCGAACGTGGCGGAAGCCCGCTATCAATTGGAAGAAGCGGAATTCGTGCTGGAGGAGATTCGGCTGGCCGCCTCCCAAGAGGTGCGTCAGAGCGCCATCAATCTGCATGCCGCCCAGGACACGCTCGTATTGCAGCGGACCACGGCCGAATATGTGAACACCAACCGCGATCTTGTGGAGAAAGAATACCGGGCTGGTCAGGGCACCCTGGCCCGCTTGAACCAGGCGCAACGGGACCTCATCGAAGCCGAAGCCCGCCTTGCCCTCGCCCGGGTAGCGGTCTATTCCGCCCGTCACGCCCTCGAAACGGCGACGGGTGAAACTATTTCGCGCTTTGAGGGATACATAGGCGAAGGAGAGGTATCATCCGACGAGGCGCCCTCGGCAGAGGTTGACTAGGCCCTGTCGGTCTATGGTACCGTGTTTTACGTTTTTCACTCTTTTCTCGGGGACTAGCTTACAGGTGGTTGTCCAATATGATATCTGAATTACTGTCCAATCCTTCCATGATTCATGCCGCTGCGGTGCATATGCCCATTGCCGCGGCAATGCTTGGCCTCATTCTCATTGTGTTGAGCGCCATTTTTCATCAAAACAATACCCTCCGCGCGGTGACCGTCCTGATATTCGCCATTCTGGCCGTATCGGCTTGGGTCGGGATCGAAACGGGAGAAGACGCCCGCGATTTGGTGCCGCCGACGGCCCCGAAAGCGGTTGCGGACCAAATTACGGATCACGCGGCTTCGGCTCAAAGCGTGCTCTACTCTGGAATTGTCGCCCTCGTGTTGGTGCTCATCTCGCTGATTCGGGTGGAGGTCCTGCGTAAAGGGGGCCTCTTGCTCGCGGCGGTGGCAGCCCTGGTGTGCAACGTTTTCGTGGCAAAGACCGGCCACATGGGTGGTGCCCTGGTCTACAACGAGGGGGTGGGAACGCCCATGTCCCATCAGGCACCCGCGCCCGTGCCACCCGTCACGGAAACCCCCGCTCCGGTAGAGCCTGTCATGGAGACCCCTGTGGAAGAGGGCGCACCGGCTGCAGAAGCGCCCGTGATGGAAACGCCCGCGCCGACCCCTGCACCCGAGCCTGCCGAGGAGCCAGAGGAAGAGCTGGTCGCGATTCGCGAAATCGATATGGAGCAGGCCAAAGCGGTCAGCTTTACGCGGGATGTCTGGCCCTTGCTTGACGATCAGTGCGTGGTCTGTCACGAGTCCCCCGACCCCGATGGTGATTACGACATCACGACCGTGGAAAATATGCTGAAGGCGGGCAAGAAAGGTGGCCCGGGGGTTATACCCGGGAAGCCGGACGAGAGCTCCATCATCCTGTATATCCGGGGCGTCTACAATCCCCGTATGCCGGAAGACGAAGACCCGCTGAGTGAAGATGACCTGCACATGCTCCGTATGTGGATTGCTGCAGGGGCTATTGACGACAGTGCGGCCGCGCCTGCCGAAGCGGAGATGAAGGACGCGGCGCCGGCGACCGAGGCCCCCGTTGAAACCCCGGCTTCGGTAGAATCCACGCCCGCGCCCGCCGAAGAGGAAATGAAGGACGAGGCACCGGCGACCGAGGCTCCCGTTGAAACCCCGGCTCCGGAAGAAAACACGCTCGCGCCCGCCGAAGCGGAGATGAAGGACGAAGCGCCGGCTGTCGAGGCTCCTGCTGAAGCGCCCGCTCCGGAAATCGCGCCCGAAGCGGCTCCCGTGGAAAAAGAGATGAAGGACGAAGCTTCCGCGACAGAAGCACCTGCGGAGACGCCTGCGCCGGAAGTTTCGCCGGAAGCGGCTCCTGTGGAAGACGCAGCGGAAGCGGCACCCGAAGCCGCGCCTGAGACACCTGCTCCGGCCGTAGAATCCGTCACCGAGGCGAATCCTGCCAACGAAGCCTAAGCGGATTCAAAACCGTATCAAACAATCGCCGCAATCCCGACTTGGGGTTGCGGCGTTTTTTTTAGCGAGATTCCCTGCGGAGGCCTGGCCATGGCGGGACGGTACCGTCCGAGGAGCTTGGGCACTCCCGCCACGGCGCGTTTTCAACCTGCCCAAGACAAAGCCCACGCAAGACCCGCAGGTCCGGTCGCGTACGGTGATAATCCGGAGGGCGAAAGAAGAATCCACCGCGAGAACTGTAGACATTCCTGTCTGCGGTAGGGGGGGACGCAGGTTCTGTGGAAGGCTTCGGGTGAGCACGTCCACCGTGGAGTGCCCTTTATGTCAGGCAGGAATGCCTGACCTCCTGCTGCCCAGGGACGGCCCGCTCCATGATGCCGTGCCTTCGCTCGTTCCCACGCAGAGCATGGGAACGAGGCAAATCACTTCCTGTTTTCATAGGTTACGACCACCTCGTCTGCGGCAGAACCCGGCAATTCTACAGCCCATCGCATCCAACCCTGCTTGGACTCCAGATAGAACGTGTTGTTATCAAGCCAGCCATACTTATCGAGCGTGTCATAGTGGTCCATATCGATGGCCCGAGGGAAAGACACCAACAATCGGCGGGCGATCTCCTCGCCCGCCTTGTCAAAGGCCACGGCGTGGAAATCCAGACGGTCGATGTCGAAGCAAAAGTGAACCTGGCCACGCATGCTCCGGCTCTTATTCCACTTCGGCTTCTTCCAGAATTCGCGGTAGAGAAGATTGTCCGCCAACACCGCTTGATAGGCTTCCTCAAAAGGTTCGCTGGGCCAGCCCGACTTCTCGGCGATTTCGAGCAAGCCTGCGTGCAATTCTTTCAACAGTGTCACTTTCTTCGCCTGAGGAGCCAACGTCAGGTACGACTCAAAATCAAAGGTGCGATACACTCGATACAGGCCACCTGCAGGGTCGTATTTCCCTATGCGCTTGGGTATCTCCGCCACGAGCGCAACATAGGCCTTTCCGATCTTGCCCGTCTCAAAACCCCTAAACTTGGATAGGTAATGGGACGAAATGCACCAACTATCTTTATTCAATTCACGAATCCCAAGGACATCGGAATGAGTTCCTATCTGCAAGTCCCTTAGTCGCATTCATCCTCCTCTAAACCTTGGGGCGATGATTTCTGGGTAGCGGCAACTTCAGTACATTTTTCACATATTCCACCACCTGCTTCTCCAGTCGGAGCGCATTGGCGCGCCCGGGAATATTCGAAATCAGCACATGGGCTACATATCGGCCTTCTTCGCCGGCCTCCCGATTAAATGCGTTCACCTGCGTGTTTGCCCGCCCGGATGTTCCATTTTGATTCAGCGGAGATCCGCTGATTCCATACTTTTCCGGTTGCCCGGTGTGGGTGTCCACAATCTCATACAAGTGCTGGGGCCGCGTGCTTGACGCTGAGTTTCCATGGGGTACCGGAGCCGCACACGGATTCGCTCTTTCCCATGCCCTGCGTGGGAATGCCTTTTCCTACGCTCTGCGTAGTGCGGCACTGGACAGTGCCGCAGGAGCAGGGGAGGCCGCCTGCTCCTTCGTGGTCTATTGACGCGGAGCGTCGTGATCTGTATTTGGATCTCTACTCCGCTTCAGAAACGCCAGAATACTATCTAAATCATGTCGTCTGGCAAGCTGTCTCAATCTGGTGCCAGCGTCTTCCCTACTGATCCTGCCAGCATCATAATGCTGTTGCGAATACTCGTCTTCCCCCAGATAGACGAGATCAACAACTTCACATTGGACCTTCTCGTGGAATGCGATCACAGCACGCAACTCCTCCAAGATATGTTCCTGTTCTCCAACAGCTTCGTGCCCGTCCAGTGCTTCATAGTAGTAGAAGTCCCCATATTCCTTGGCAAAATCTTCTATGGAGAGTTCACCACACAGAGAATCACGAACTAGCCATGTCGCCCTTATGAGGGCCTCTATGGTGGCTTCTCTATACACTCGTAGTCCTAACTATTTCTCTGGCAACCTTGGGGAATCTAAGGGCGACTGCGCAATACCAAGCACAATGCTGCTTCACTCATTATACCGCGTCCCCCTCGCAGGTTTATGGTGCCCGATGGGGATTGAGCAGGCGTTGCCGCAGACAGGAATGTCCGCGATCCGAAAGGTCGGATTTTTTGCGAAGTGCCGCTGGGAAAACCCTGGAACTTCAGATTTTCCCTTTCACGTCCATGGTTTCTTGGTCGCCCTGGTTTCTTCGAACATAGCGCGTGGCCCAGTAGTGCTTCGGCGGGTCACGGAATGTTTCGCTCGTTCCCATGCGCTGCGTGATGTGCTGCGGAAAGCCCGACATGACGACTCTGGCTACACGGCTCATGACTTCAGCCTATCCGAGGTGGCATGATTTCGCTAGTTATTCGGTAGTCTGTCCATTTGTTTTTCGCTTCTCTAACTCCGCTGCCTGACTTCTATCTATCTCGGACGCGAAGAATCACTCCTCATTCTCCACTTTTCTGATTGAATCACAGAACTCTCTTAGGTCGACCAAGGCCATGCATGACTGGAAACCAAAGTAGGAATTGGCGGCACCTTCGATCGAGGGTCCACAGTTAATCAAGAACAAAATGTTTAGTTCACCTTCTGACCAAGAGTATATGTCACCTCCCATTGCCCGTACTGTAAATTCCAAACCATGTGTTAGAAAAGGACGAGGAGACGGGATCAGAACTTTGGGGAACGAACAAACAGCCTCCTCCTCGAGCGCAGAAAACCCACAGTTCCCCTCGAGGTAATTGGCGAATCTAGACAAATCGCCACGGTAAAACGTGCCAATGAAACTCTTGGGCAAATAACTTGCGAATTTAGCTTCCAAATCGCACGACACATCAAACTCTGTCACGCCCTCCTCACGAAAGCGCCGCCTGACCCGAAAAACCAACGTGCCCGCATCGGTTTTGAATTCTGCGGCATCCTCAAGAAAACTCATCAGAAAAGCCAATCCTCCCAATCAAACTGCTCAGCCAATTCCCTAAGTTCTTGGGAATCTATGTTGTCCAATGCGGACACGATTCCATCATCTCCTACTACGATATAATCGTAGATGCGACGCCTCCCATTTCGTCTTTGGATGTACACACTCGCACCATCCGTCCCTTGAACTGTCGTGTGCGTAGGATTCCTATAAATGTCATCGGCTCTATTATACAGTCCTCTTTCTCGCAATCGCTGCATACCGTGTTCTGTCGTTGCCAACCCACCAGGGGTTTCCAACTCAGGCCTATATGCAGCCGCCTTATTGTGAACAAGTACCCCACCGGCACCGACAGCATAATTGTGCGTTTCCTGCACCTCAATATTGTACACGGTCGCAACGCTTGGGGCCATCTGAATCTCGGTCACCAAGAGTTCTTCGTTCCGACCGGCTATAGCGTCTCCTTCCTGGAGATTGCTGGCATCTATCCAACGTCCAGCTCTGGACTCCAGGCGCTCGGACAACGGCACATCCTCCGCAAGAGGACGGTTCTCGAGACCTTCACCAGCTGTTACCCAGAACGGGTGATTGTGGGTAGCGACGATTTCATCGTCACCGAAGTGCAGCGTCACCATGACCCCTTCGAATTGATGCTCGAAGGTCTGACGCACAGTTGACGTCTGCCACGCTTCTTGCTCGAAGTCATAGGTTACGACTTCGTCACCCTCCTGTAGCGATTCAATCGCCCGACCGCCGGAAGGCGTAATAACGAGGGTGCCACTGACGAAGCACGATTGCGGAGTAGGAGATCCGCCGTCCACACGACCGACGCCACCACTGAGGCCGTTGTCCGCTCCACGGGCCCCTCTGGCACCTGCCTCAAGGCCACCGTCAGCTCCCCGCGCAACGCCCAAGACTTCATCCGCATAGCGTAGGGGCTTCACCAGTGCATCGGCGGCGAAAATGGCGGCTATGGATATAGCCGCATTCCCCCATTGGCCCCGGACCAGATAGATGCCACCGTTGATTCCGTCGGCGATGGCGCCAAAAGGTTCAATGAATCCCAGCGCATCCAGACCCATCTGTAGACCATCGAGGCTGGTGGCCGTGCAGTAGACCATCATGGCCACATTCGCGAGTTCGGCCCCGAGTTCGCTTGACGACGCGGCGACGGCAATAAACCCACCGTAGGAACTTGGAATGTCGCTGTCAGGGTCCAACATATCCATGAGGGTGGTCAAACCAATCGGGTCTTCGAAGTTCCACGGACTGTTCCCCGCGAAGGCATAGGCATTGCCCGCGTTCATGGGATCGCCCCATGCACTGATGGGATCGGGGGTGCTGTTGGACAGTGGATAATTGACAGCGGCGCTTCGGCAGGATCAGCGATGGGGCTTGCGCGCGGTGTCTCTATCATTCTTTGGCCCGAAGGGCCTGCACAGTTCAAAAGCCGAGGGCAACGCCCTGGGAAAACGGTCCCCTTACACCCCAAGGCTGAAAGGGCGGCACAGCCTGCTTTCTCCATCTGTGTCGCCCCTTCAGGGCTCAATGTATGGAATGGCGAGATACCCAGGGCGGTGCGCAGGGCTGGGGAGCTGTCATGCCCCCTCGGGGCGGGAGCTGGATGGTGGCGCTTCGGCAGGATCAGCGAAGGGGTTTGCGACCGGGGTCTCTATCATTCTTCGGCCCGAAGGGCCTGCACAGTTCGAGAGCCCAGGGCAACGCCCTGGGAAAACGGTCCTATTACGCCCCAAGCCCTGAAGGGCGACACAGCCTGCTTCCTCCGTCTGTGCCGGCCCTTCAGGGCTCACGGTATCGAATGACGAGATACCCAGGGCGGTGCGCAGGGCTGGGGAGCTGCCATGCCCCTTCGGGGCGGGAGTTGGATGACGGTGATTCGGCAGACCCAGCGAAGGGCTTGCGCGCGGCGTCTCTATCATTCTCCGGCCCGAAGGGCCTGCACAGTTCAAAAGTCCAGGGCAACGCCCTGGGAAAACGGTCGCTACAACACCCCGAGCCCTGAAAGGGCGGCATAGCCCGCCTTTTCAATTTCTGTCGCCCCTTGGTACGGCGCAGGGATACGCTCGTTTTCAGGGAGTGCGCCGGATGGCCTGTGCGCCCTTTGTGTCAGGCAGGAATGCCTGACCTCCTGTTGCCCAGGGACAGCCCGGTTCATGATGTCGTGCCCTTGCATGACCCTCCACGTGCGCTACCACCGACGTTCCAGTCCATGAGCCACGGGAACGCACAACAAAAAAAACGCCCCGCGTGCCGGAGCGCGCGGGGCGTAGTTCGTTTGCTGTGTTACCTTTTTACTTCGTTACTTCCTTGATCTTCATTTCGCCCGCAAGCGTCACGCCTTCGCGGAGGTTGGAGGCCGTGCCGACGGCATAGTCGTCTTCGACCGCGGTAAGCGTCAGGCGTCCAACGGGCTTCTGCCGGTGGGCGATGACTTTGCCTCCGACCTTAATGGGGTCGCCGTCTTCCAGGATGTTGAAGACCATGCCTTCTTTCGCACCATGTTTCTTGTTCAGATTCACGATGACCGCATCATTGGAGGCGGCATCGGCAATGAGGCCCTGAAGGGGTTCGGCCGAAGCGAGCTTGGCCGTCAGTTCCTCCACCACGGAGGCGACGACTTCCCGTGGGTTAGACTCATCGACCGTAACGGAGGTCTGAAAGAAGATGCCGGTCGTTTCGGAATCAATGAGGCGGAGGTAGAGGAGCGTTTCCGCACCCATCTGGGCGAAGTCAATGAAGCCCAGGTGACCGGCCGAAAGGACCTTCCCCAACCGACGCTGGGTGTCGCTGCTGGTCAACTCCGAGCTACCGAGATTCAATTCCTGCAGCAGCTTGTCGAGCATGATACGTTCGACCACCTGGATGCCGTTTTTACCCTGCACCTGGGATTCAATTTCCCGCTGGAGCACCATGTCCGTTCCAGCGCGGTCGAAGAGGAAACGTCCCTTGGTTTCACCGGGGAGAAAGGCCAATACGACAGGGCGGGTGGACCAGGAGTCCACAGGCTCCGCTTCGCCATTTGCCTTCAGCTCAGCGTATCGCTTGCCCAGGTCGGAAATCATACTCTTAATCAGCTCACCCCGTTTAATGTCGTTGGCTTCTTCGATTTCCGCCTTGACCTGCTGGAGCATGAGAGCCGAGAGTTCGTCGTCCCGAATCGCACCGGCTTTTTCCAGCGTGGCCTTGGCCATAACGAGGTCTTTTTCGCCGCCCCGTTCGCGGTAAGCCGCCCCTTCATTGCTCAGGGCCGCCACATTGTATTGGTCGAGAGATTGGGCTTCTGAGTAGGCCGCAATGGCCCCATCGATATCGCCCGAGCTATGGGCCAGACGTCCGTTGGCGTTGACGGCTTCTGATTTCTTCCAGCCTTCGATAGGCGCATTGGAAGCCATCTTCAGCGTTTCACCGGCGGCCTCCAGATTGCCCGCTTTTAATTGGGCCTGTCCTTTCACAGCGAGGGCATAGCCATCGTCACCCGCTTTGTCGGCTGCGGCGATAGCGCCATCCAGGTCACCCCGTTCCAGGGCCACCTTGGCGAGACCGGACTGAGAGCCTATCTGACCGAACTCTTTTTCGGCTTCATCGAGCTTGCCTTCGGCCAGGAGGATATGGCCGGTCAGCTCTTTTACCGCATCGGCATCTTCACCCGATTCCAGGGCGACCGACGTGACCGCCGCTGCCTTATCGGTCTTGCGTTGCTGGTAGAGGTTCTCGGCCACTTCCCGGAGGAGGTTGGCCTGCTTTGCATTCCCACCGCGAATGACCCGCTCAATGGTGCGTTCGGGGGTAAAGACGAAGAGGGTGAGGGGCGTGATATCCACGTCGCCATACCACGTCTGGGTGTTAATCACGTTATCGGCGAGCAGGTAATACTTAATCTTCATCCGCTCGGCAAAGGACTTCAAAGAATTCTGGTCCGATTTCATGCCCAAGGCAATGATGGCCAGGTCATCCGCGCTGTACATGCGCTTCAGCGCCTGTAGCTTGGCGGCGATGGCCTCGCCCGTGTCGGGCTTGAAGAAGTAAAGGATGACCAGATCCGGATTCTTCTCGAGAATGGCATCGAGATTAACCGCATTGCCGAAGACATCTTCGGCGGCGATATCGGGACACGGGTCCCCTTCGAAAAAGTCGGCGCGGGCCAACCCAGCGCCCAGCACCATGGCCAAACAGGCCATCCAACAACAGATTTGTTTCATTCGTATCATAGAAAATCTCCCCGACCGGTTAAGTGCGGTCGTTTCCCTGCACAATTCGCAACACATTCGATTGTACCACCAAATCCCGTTTTTTACGACTCGGGGGTGGGCGCAGGAAGCACGATGGGCGGGTCCATCAAGGCGCTTTCCCCGGCAAATTTAGCCAGTGGGATGTCACCGTCTCTTTCAATGCCCTCTTCCTTTAGCACGATCGTATAGCGCAGGGCCTTTGGGCGGGCGTCGGGCGGAAACTCCAGCAGATCGGTGGGGTCCCAGGGGTCACGGGTGGCCACCACATTGCCATCCTGGTCTTTCACAGTGACCGCGATCTCCTTCACCGGATCCAGCCTTCCATCGAGAGCATCGATGGCAACGCCGTCCCTGTTAAAGGCGCGGTAGTCTTCGGGGTTCTGGGCGCGCCAAATTTCAAAGCGGAAACTGGAATAGTGAGGTTCTTTCGTGACCGCCCCTGCAGCGCCACTCGAGGTCGGTGGAGCCGTCGGTTCTTTGTCCGAGCCACCGGAAAAGGCCACCATACCGACAATCGCGAGCACGACCGCCGCTGCGATGCCACCGCCGACGAGCATTCCCTTGTTGGGGCCCGAAGCGCCAGTATCCTGTACGGCGGGCGGCACGCTTCCCGGTGCCGTGCTTTCCAACGGTGCGCTCGCTGCCGGGGGTGGCGGGCCGCCGGGCGCCGTTGCTTCGGGCGCGGGGGCTCCGCCGGGCAAGGTCGCCTGGCGTGCCGGTGCGCCACCGGGAACGGTTGCGTCGGGTGCCGGTGCACCACCGGGCATGGTGGCATCCCCCGCGGGCGGTCCACCCGCCATGGTGGCATCCTGACCGGCGGGGGCTCCCCCGGGTAACGTCGCATCACCCGCAGGCGCACCACCCATGACGGTTTCCTGGGGCGGGGGAGCGGCGGCACCGGCCATCGTCGCCGCAAGCCCTACCCCCCCAGGAGATAGTTTGGCCCCATCGGGATGTTCCTTAAGACTCTCACGGAGGGCATTGGCCATGACCTGTCCGCTCACATACCGTCCTGCAGGGCGCTTGCTCAGGGAGGTCATGATGACCTGGGCCAGGGCGTCGGGCACGGCGAAGTTCAGTTCCGTCGGGTTCACTGGGTCGGTCTTGATGACATGGTGCATGACCGTGCTCAGGGCCTCGCCACCGAAGGGCTTCTCGCCGGTCGTCAACTCGTAGAGG
>JAUIMA010000417.1 GCA_030432675.1 Candidatus Hydrogenedentota bacterium
CTGGCGGGAACGGGCGCGGCCCGCAGAGGCCGCGCCTGACGTATCCCAATGCCCGTAAAATACAACACCGGCGGTCGCCCGCACGACGACCACCGGCGTGTCATAGACCTATTATACCGTGACCTTGACCGATTTGCCCGTATCGGCGGCTTTTTCTGCCGCAAGGATGACGGCCAGACTCTTCAGGCCTTCTTCACCCGAGCAGAAGGGCTCTTCTTCACCGAGGATGGCGCGGATGAAGGCACCACCAATGTCGAGTCCCCAGGAGTCCTTATAAAGGATGGGCGCTTCCGGCAGGGTGAAGACGATTTCCGAAAGGGGATCGTGCAGTCGGGCCACCAGGGGTTTGTCAGGGTGGAGCAAGACTTCCAGCGTGCCCTTTTCACAGTGGACGATGGTGTAGTTGGTCATACCGCCCTTAACCGTCCAGGAAGCTGCGAGGGAGCCCATGCCGCCGTCCTTAAAGGTGAAGGAGGAAACAAAGTTGTCCTCCAGGTCCGTGCCCTTTTTCTCGAGGGTGCCCGAGAAGGCGCGGATTTCGCTAATTTCTTTACCCGTGATGTAGCGGATGGCATCGGCCTTGTGCACGCCGAGATCGGCCATGGCCCCAAAGCGGGCGTCTTTCTTTTTGAAGAACCACTTGGCGTTGGGGGCCCATACTTCCGGGCCTTCATGGCCGCACATGCCGCTTACGTGGAGCACCTTGCCGAGGAAGCCACTGGCAATGATTTCGCGGGCTTTCTTGTGGGCCGGGTAGTTGCGCATGCTCTGGTTGACCAGCAGATGCACCTTGGCCTTCTTGGCGGCGGCGACCATCTTCTTGGCCTCGGCCAGGCTCATGGCCATGGGCTTTTCGACGAGGACGTGCTTGCCAGCCTTGGCCGCGTCGATGCTGCAGATGCCGTGGAACTTGTTGGGCATACACACCGAAACGGCGTCTACGTCTTCGTTCTTGAGCAGGGCCTTGTAGTCATTGTAGACCGCTGCATCTGGCGCAAATTTTTCGGCGATAGCCTTGGCGCGCTTCTTGTCGTTGTCACAGAATGCGACCAGTTCGGCCTGGTCACAGGCGGCATAGTCGGGGATGTGCAAACGTTCGGCAATGGCGCCACAGCCAATGATGCCAACGCGAATTTTCTTCGTTGCCATGGATGATTTCCTTCCGCTGAAATGTACAAAGGGGGGATGGCCGGGTGGGCCCTGTGGAGTACAGGTGCGGCCCTCCCTGAGTCAGGTATTCGTGCCATATTGTAGGGCCAGCGCCACCGATAAGCAAGGCCCACGGGCGGGTAATCGCAAAATAACGAGCGCGCCCACGCGCTATTTCGCCACACCACATAAACAAATATTGGTGCCACCCGATCCCCATCGACCGCCGGTCGGGTTCGGGTGCCTTGACGCAAAGTGATGAATATCCTTGTAGCAACCGCAACGTAGCTTGGTTGGTTGCCTGACAGTCCATTCCATGAAATCGCCCGATGAGAGAGCATGGACAAACAAATCTTCCGCCTGGCCCGTTTCCAGGTCGTCCGTCTCCGAGTGTCAAGGCACCCGAACGTGTGTTACACGATCGGGTGGCACCACCACGTTGGCCCTATTGGCGTCGAAGTCCAGTGAACAGCCAGGTGACTTTGAAGCCACCGCCCAACGTCCCACCGCCGACTCCAAGCAACCAAACTACAAATACCCCATGCCTTCGAGGCCCTGTTCCATTTCCCGATTGAACTCGGCCGGTGCCTCGTCGAAGTAGGCGGGGAAGCTGGCGAGCCATTCATCCAACAGGGTGGTGAGTCGTGTCACCACTTCCGGGTGGGCGGCTGCCACGTCCGCCGTTTCGCCCGGGTCGGTTGCGAGGTCGTAGAGGGATACCCGGTTGGACCCGGCCACGCGGATGAGTTTGTAGTCGCCGACCACCACCATGTGTTGGGGATTCTCTGTAGACTTATTGCTCGTACCGTGGGAAAACACGGGCCGGTCCGGCCGCACGGTGGCATCACCCCGCAGCACAGGGCCCAGGCTCGTTCCCTGCCAGCTATTCGCAGGCGTGACTCCCAGCAAGTCCGCCAGGGTCGGCACGAGGTCGATGGCCGACACGGGTTCGGAAACGACCTGGGGCGCAATGCCCGGTCCGGCCACAATGAGCGGTACCCGAATCATCTCGTCATAGAGCGATTGACCGTGGCCCCAGCTGCCATGGTCCCAGAGTTCTTCGCCGTGGTCAGAGGTAAAGCAGAAGAGCGTCTCTTCGGCAATGCCCGCCTGGGTGAGGGCATCCTGGATGCGGCCCACGAAGCCATCGATATAGGCCACTTCCCCCTCGTAGAGCGAGCGGACATAGTCTTGATCCGGCTGCGCGACGGAAAAGTCTTTACCGAGGATGGGAATGCCCCAGACTTCGCCGCCCACATAGGGATGAAAGAAAGGCCAGGGCCCTTCGGTCACCCGCCGCAGATCTTCGGGTGGGTCATAGGGTGCGTGGGGGTCGATATAGTGAATCCACAGGAAGAAAGGCTTGTCCCGGTGGCGGCGGATGAAGGCCCGGGCGTAATGGTCGAGGTCGTGGGTCGTGTTGTGAGGGCGAATGTCCACCAACACGGGACACCAGGCCCGGAGCGCTGCACTAAGGAAGGGGAGCTGATTGAAGTAGCCATTGTCTTCCAGGAGGATGGGATGGGCGCTCGCCCGGTCCTGATAGCCAAACATCATGCCCGGCACGACGGGGAGGAAGGCATTCGCCGTGAAGGCCCCCGTCCGATACCCCGCTTCCTCCAGGCGCATGGGGAGCGTCGGCGTTTCGTAGTCCACCTCATATTGATTCATCTGGAGGATCCACGCGCCATGATCCGAATCGGGCGTGAGGGACTTGGGATACTGGGAAGAGAAGAGCCCCGTCATGGAAGGGAGGGTCCAGGGGGAGAGGGCATAGTGCCGGTCAAAGCGGGTGCCCGAATCGGCCATGGCTTCCAGCCGTGGCGTGGGCACGTCGCCGCCGTAGACACTGCAATAATCCGCACGAAGCGTGTCGCTGATGAGGAAGACCATATTGGGTTGTTGCGCCCCATCATCGCGCGCAGGGGCATAGAGGAGGGCAAACACGGCCAGCAGGGGCGTCGCCACCCCAACCACGGCGACCCCAGCCAGCAACGACGTTCGGGCCTTCCAGCACAGCACCGTTGCCAGCCCAAGGCCCACCGGTGCGAGCCACAGGGCGGGGTAGAGGGTGACCTCTCGGGCGCGCTGGGGGCTGAAGAGGAAATACTGCCCCGCACCATGAAGGGCTGCGAGTCCCGAAAGCCAAAGTACGATGAGCGCGCCACCCAATTGGGCCTCCGAATAGCGCCCCGTTCTGTTGCCCAGCCAAAGGGCAAAACTGAAGCCCGCCAGCATGACCGCCACGATACCGTCATCCAGCGTGGGGGTTTCCTCCCGGTGCGTGCTCAACAGGCCCCAAAGGACCGCCCCGGCGACAAACAGGGCGCAGCCCGGAACGCGAAGGCCCAGCCCTGAGGTCCCCCGACGAATGCCCACCACCAGGGCCCAGAGCAAAAGGGCATAAAACAGCCCGGCCACCCCGACGCCCAGCCAATGACTCGGCAGCAGGCCGCTCCACTGGGAGGCCCGCATGGCCTTCAGGGATTCCAGATAAAGGAAAAACAGGGCCATGCCTGCGGCAGACCAGGCGGGGTACTCCCCCGGGGACGATTCATTGGAACGCACGACGACTCCCTGCGTGGGTGGTGAAAAACAGTGAAAACCGGTGGGGAAGGCCCCCGAAAAAGTCCCCGATTCCAGGGGGGAGCACGGCAGACCAACACACCAAGCACAGCATAGAGAATCCGGCCCCGTTGGCACAACCAGCCCGGTGGGACGGCGTCGGGGGAAGGACTCACAGACAGGAAAAGAATCCGTCACGGATGTTGGTTCCAGCGCGGACGCTATGCTATACTTCGTCTTCCCCGGTCGGGGTGTGGCGCAGTCCGGTTAGCGCACCTGCTTTGGGAGCAGGGGGCCGTAGGTTCGAATCCTACCACCCCGACCATTAAATACACGCTATATCATCCCTGTTGGATTTCCAACGGGGCTTTTTTTGTTCGGTTAGTCCTAACCGCTGCCCGGGAGACACCAAGGCTCCGTCCCTGTGGAGCGCCGTCGGTCCGATGGCAAATCACGCGGGGCTTAGGATTCCAGTGAGTAACATAGAAGTTGACCCCGCAAGTGGGCCGGGTAAAAACCGTGCTTGAGGGTGGCTGCAGTAGATTTTCTGCCTTGAGCACGAACACTGTCGTTGTGAATTGAACCAAGCGAATATTATCACCCAATCAACTTTATTTTGGCGGCTTGAAACTCATCGTCAGATAGGATTCCTTGCGACTTTAGAAGAGCTAGTTTCTGCAACTCATCCGAGAGGGATTGGGCGGTGGCGTGCGGCGTTCGAGCCTGACCGACTTTCGAGTCGATGTGAGACTTAATCACAATGGCCAATGCATTGTTTTCCTTTCTCGCGAACATGAATGTGTTCTCGTCCTTTGTAGCTGAGAATAGTCCTCCTTTGCTCTCATTCCCACCTGGTATCGTGAACTGAAGGTACCCGCTGAGTATGGCCCCGGCCTCTTTGAACTGAACTGCGACAATTGACGAGAACGGAATTTCTTTAGTTCCTTTGATCCCCTTGTTCATAAAGCCCAACACGCCTTTCGGCGTAATCGCAACTCGGTTCTCGAACACTTCCAACAGATCCTGAACGCCTTTCATCGAGTAAACCGCATTTCTGCCAGAACTAGAGTTCCTACTACTGCTCGGTTCAGAATTGTTATCGGAGTATGTGTCCCACTCAAATATTTGGCCGCTATGCAACTGTCCTTGCGTTAGAATGGGTCGAGCCTCCTTGCAGAGTTTTGGAGGGATAGGGGGGACATGAACCTGTGTTCCGCAGTGTCTACACTGACCTACTTGGCCCGCATACTCATCCTGGATTCTTAGCTCATGTCCACAACTGCTACATGTAATTTGAATCACGTGACGTTCTCCCATGCTTCGTCCATCCGAATGGATGGTGCCCACTATAGCTATCCCGGCGAACACCCTCGGTCTCGTATTCCTTATGCAATTTCCATCGCGAAGCTAGCAGTAACGAACAAGGAAAGTCAATCAATCAATCTATCTATCGAACAGCCAGTACAGTTAGTGAAAGTATGTAGTACCGACGCAACCTATTTGATGATTTCAAAGACTACACACAAAAAAACACCCTTCGCGCATCACGGAAGGGTGTGGGGGACATGGTCGGGGGACAGTGCTGAACCTACGGCAGGCTATCTTCTTCGTAGCCTTCGGCGAACATGCCTTTGAGTTGTTCGGTACGGTTCAGGGTGGAGGTGGTGAGGGAGCCGGCGTGGACCATGGGGGCTATGCTGCCGCCTTCATAGAGGGAGGCTTCGAATTCGGCGTTCTTGTCACGGTATTTGAGCCAGATGAGCTGGACCTCTTTCAGGCGGGTCTTTCCGTCGTCGCTGAGTTTGGCGCGGAGGGCTTTGTAGACCTTGTTCAGTTCGGCGTCGGCGATCTCGAGGTCGGTGCCTGCCGCTTGATTCATCTCGGCCTGGGTCTGGGCGAGGGCGTAGGTGGTCATTCCGATGAGGAAACAGAGGGAGCCAAAGGCGGCGTTTTTCAGCATGGGTACTACTCCAATGGGGTTGGTGCTCGGCGAGGGGGCGGCACATCCGCCGGGGAAACTCGTC
>JAUIMA010000418.1 GCA_030432675.1 Candidatus Hydrogenedentota bacterium
GAGTGCGACGAACGGATGCGTGGGGCGGCCCAGGGTTTCATCGCCTTTATCCTGTGGGGTGTGGGCGCCTTTGTGGGGACCTTGATGGCGGGTAAGGTCATGGAAGCAAATGCCCTCGCCGAGCAAGTGGATGGATTTTCCCACGACTGGGATGCCATCTGGAGTGTGCCCGCCTGGGGTGCCGTGGTGGTGCTCCTGGTTTTCTTACTCTTCTTCAAGGAGCCAGGCAAAGCAGCGATTGATGCGGCGGAAGAGGAAGTGCTGGTCGCGGCGGACGATAAGGTGGTGTAAAGGGCGCATTGTCGTAATGCAGAACAATTACAAAGGGCACAGAGAATCGTAGTGATATCTCTGTGCCCTTGCTTTTCAGGTCAGGCCGTTACTCGGAGAACGGGTAGGTGATTACATCGCCGTAAGGCTCGGTGTTGAAGAGTTCGATGCCCTCGGGGATGTTGAATTCTTCCCCTTCCTTCAAGGGAACGACCTCGTGCGAATAGGGGATCATGAGGCCAGCCTCGTTCTCTTTCGCCGTGATCACCGTACGGATATCGATACGGGCCGGTTTTCCGTCTTGCTCAGGGAAGACATGGAGCCATTTCACCTGGTTGAAGGCGCCGGCGCGAAGGGTCCAGGGCTTGAGGTCATCTGTGCTACGCGGACCCGCGCCCCAACTTCCTTCGCCGATGTACATGGTGCCCTTCTTGTCATCCCGAATGAAACCCATGTGGCTGCCCTCTTCATCGCTCGGGCGAATGGGGAAGGTCATTTTGGAGATGTGCGAATCGGCATCGAAGGAGAGATCGAGGCCGTGGGTGAAGAACAGGTTGGCCCACAAGTCGTATAGGTGCTGATTTTCCCGTTTGCGCGTCGTGTGGGGGAAAAAGGGCTTGTGATAGGCCGCCACCTTAAAGGTGTGGTCTTCGTATTTTTTGAGGTTCTTCTCAAGCCACTCCGTTTGTGCGCCTTCGGCCTTGATTTGGGAATTCAACGCCAGGATGGAAAAGAAGTTCCCAAAGGCCGTATCAAAATAGATGTTTTCCTGGTTGTCCCCCTGGTAGGGCACATCGAAGAGATTATGAAGCACGGTCTTGTCGCCGTCTTCATGGTTGCCGTGCACGGGGACAATGGGGGTGAGGCGATTATCATCCGTCGTAGTCAGCAGGAACCAATCGTCAAACCACTGCTGCCACCGGCCGGTGGACAAACCACTGCCCGAGTTGAAGTCGCCGCTGAAGAGCACAAAGAGGGGCCGCAGTTTCCTGGTCATCATGTTGGATTCCCGACCGGCGACGAGGGCGGAACCATAGCTCTTGGTGTCCCCACCTGCGACAAAGGTAAAGGCTTTGGGTTTGTCGGGGGCAGTGCGAAACCAGAACTGATAGCTCACCTGCTGACTGTCTTTGACGACGAAGTAGTACTTTTGATCGGCTTCGAGGTTTTCGAGGCGGACGAACATGTTGTTCATGCCCCGATAGTTGGGCACGTTGCGGGTCGGTTTCATCGAATGCTCAAACTTCTCTGGATCGCCGTCAACATCTTTCGTGCCGTAGTAAAGCACGGGATTGTCCCCTTCCAGCTGGTCCCAGCCGATGGTGGCGCTGGTGGAGGGGTCGCCACTCCAGACGACGCGGAAGCGCGCCGTTTCTGCGAGGGCCGCCGTGGAAAATAGCAGGGTTGCAAGAAGGGCCGACCTCAGTAGGGGACGGACTTCGATTGCGCTACGGGTTTGCATAGTGTACTCCTCTTGATTTGTTTGGAATTGGGTATGGTGCGTCTGATGCCATGCTTACTCCGCCACGGCATCAAGACGGTGGAATAGGGCCATTGGGCCGAAAAAACGTGACGCGGCGTTCATTTATGGGAAGGCTGATACTCCCGTGAGAAGGAGGACCAACGATTCCAAGGATGACGCCGCACGTAGCAAGGTTATTGCACCTGCGATTAGACCAAAGTATGACAGAGGATTCAAGTGATTAAGGCGAGGTAGATGTTTGGATCTGATGTGCACCTTCGGCAGGCAAGGGGAGCAGGTTGATGCGTCCGCGGGTTTGTCCGGCTATTCTTACGGAAATATCGAGTGGACCATATCGTGCCGATAGTTGCATCGCGTACCCTCACAAGCGCTTGATTGCCGATGGTTAAAAGTATGTCACGCCTGACAACTATATCATGGGAAAATCGATTTCGCGATGGCCTCGCCCGGCACGCTCGCGGTGGGCCTTGCTTTTCTTATCGTGGCTGCGCAGGTCCAGTGAGGTGAATGGGTGCGAGATATTTCGCAGCAATCCAAAAGTTGCGCGGGTAATTTCGCGCGGGTCAGGGGCTATGGGGAAAATGGCGCAGGGAAGCTAGTGAACTAGCAAAAGCGAGGAAGGGGGATGGCAGCGTGTTAGGGTGGGTAAGTCTAATGGCGTGAATCTTGCAGTGATTTGATGGGTGGAAATGCTTGGGAGTCGATTGGTGAGGTGCATGAAGTGGCAGTGCCGGAAAGGGTTTCACGTCTACGCCTTGGCAGGCGCGTTCGACGAGTTTCTCGGGTGATCGGGCAATCAATCCGTTGCGTGGTTGGTCATTCAGATGCTATCGAGCGCGATATCAAGGTCGGGTGACATGGCGGCGGGCAGCAACGTGCGCGCCATATGCCACCGTCTGATCGGGAAGTTGGGTTTTCTGATCGGACATCCCCCCAAATTAAAACGACGACCAAGAAGGGTTTACTATAATGTGTGCGAGCATAAAACAGGGAGTCAGGTGGGCGGTATGGGCCTGCGCGTTCATGCTGATGACACTCCCGGTGGCGGCGGGTCCGGATTATTCGCTGGGAGGCAACGTCTACAACTTCTACAACAATAGTTTCTCTGCAATATCGTCCGATGCGTTGGCCGTTGATGTCGCGGACCAGTTTTTCGTGGGAGTGGGTCTTGATGCCAGTTTGTATGACGCCTCCGATGCGTTGTGGTACCAGAACGCTGATCGGGCCTATTTTACGTTCTATCACGTAGGGCCAAACGCCGGTAGGATTGCGGAAATCTACTGGGATTGGATAGATCCTGCGGTGGTGGATGGCGCGAGTCTGGATTTCATAAATGCCTTCTCCACCAGTGCGACGACCAGCTGGGCGAGTGGTTCGAGCGTTCATCCTGGAAACCTTCCGGGATGGGCAGAGCTTGAGCCCGTGTTTGGGGACACGGGTGGGGGGACCAGAGAGCTTCTGGCCGCTGCGGATTCGGGCGGCGGTCCGCCACCTAGAGGGATAAATCCCGGTCAACACGCAACCTTTTCGATGCTGTTTGCCGACGGATTTGATGCCCTCGATTTACTGAACTCGATGACGGTGGAGCAGCCGGTCTACGACGAGCATGGCAATCTCGTTACGCACGCCGTCGACCTGCGCTTCGGGTTACATGTGACGGGCATCCCTACGCTCCCCAGCGGCGATACGAGTTATAGCTTTTACTCGCCCGGTGGCCCCGGGGGCGGAGGGCCTTTGACCAGCGATCCGCCCGTTGTGCCCATTCCCAGTGCCGCCGGATTGGGCCTCTTGGGTATGGGCCTGATGGGCGTATACCGCCGCAAGAAAAAGGGATTGCGGGCCTGATAGTGGCCTGTTAATCATTCGGACGGCGCGCTGCGCGGGACGGACAAGCTACGCCTTTTCGCTTTGCGCTATTGGCCCTGATGTGATGATAGAAACGGTTCCAGTGACTGCCGGTCCTGGGGCCGTTTTTCTTTTGTCCATGGAGCATATCAATACGCTCATGAACCCGTGGAAGGGCCTCGGTCTCGGCTCATGGGGGGCCATGTAGGCGCACCAACGGGAACGAACTCGACGGAAGGCCAGTGAAGTAGGGTACACTCCAACGGACCGTAGATGAATGGAAGTAAAGAGGTAGTACCCATGACACGACTTTCCATACTTGATCTTGCCTTTGTGCCCGAGGGCGCCACGCCCGCCGACGCGCTCCGGAATTCTCTGGCCCTGGCCCAGCATGCCGAGGGCCTGGGCTATCACCGCTTCTGGCTGGCGGAACATCACAACATGGTCGGCATCGCCAGCGCGGCCACGGCGGTCGCCATCGGCTATGTGGCCGGGGGGACGAAGACCATCCGCGTGGGTGCCGGGGGTATCATGCTGCCCAACCACGCGCCCCTCGTCGTGGCGGAGCAGTTCGGCACCCTCGAATCCCTCTATCCCGGCCGCATCGATCTGGGGCTTGGCCGTGCGCCCGGCACCGACCAGGTCACCCTCCGGGCCCTGCGACGGAGTCCGGAGAACGCGAACCACTTCCCCCAGGACGTCCTGGAATTGCAGGCCTATCTGGACGACGGCCAGCCGGGCCAGAAGATCAAGGCGGTGCCTGGTAGCGGCCTGAAGGTGCCCCTGTGGATCCTGGGTTCCAGCCTCTTCGGCGCCCAATTGGCCGCGAAGCTGGGCTTACCCTACGCCTTCGCCTCCCATTTCGCGCCCCGGGAGTTGATGCCCGCCCTCGAACGGTATCGCCAGGACTTCACCCCTTCGGCCCAGCAGGACCGGCCCTACGCCGCGGCGGGCGTCAGTGTGTTTGCCGCCGATACGGATGCCGAAGCACGACGGCTCTTCACCTCCGCCCAGCAACAGTTCACCAATCTCATCCGTGGCACCCCCGGACGCCTTCAACCGCCCATCGACGACATCGATGCCTACTGGTCCCCCGCCGAGAAAAATCACGTGAACGGCATGCTCGCTTGTTCCTTCGTCGGCTCCTTCGCGAAGGTCCGCGAGGCGGTGAAGGGATTTGTGGACCGAACGGGGGTGGAAGAGCTCATCGTCGCCTCCGCGATGTATGACCAGGCTGCGCGGCTGCGATCCTATGAGATTTTGAGGGACGCGGTGGGGGAATAGTGACCAGCCACGTGGTGTCGGTGAAGTCAGGGGCTTTGCCATTCTTGGCACAGATCATGGAAACGTGGGGGCCCAGGTGGTGTTGGGCCAGGTCGTCTTCTGCGAGGATTGGGGGTGTATCTTCTCGCACTACGAAGAATACGAAGGAATGTCGCGGATTGGATTTTGTAGTGGGAAGTGGTCTGCCATGTCTCGGGTACACGTTATCTCAGCCTGGAAGGCTAAGCCACTTTGGTGCGTCTTCCTTCAGTGAGCCCCCTGCGAGTAAGAACCGGTAATTCCAACAACGCCCTGATGCGCGATCAGATCAGGGTCTGCACCGTTAGCTCACCCCGGTGCAGTTCGGCCTGCCACAGGTCATACTGCATCTGCTGATTCATCCAACTCTCCGCCGTGGTCTTGAACGCGATAGAGAGGCGAATCGCCATTTCGGGGCTGATGCCCGCGCGGCCGTTCAGGATGCTGGAGAGGGTCTTGCGACTAACCCCCAGGGCCTTGGCGGCATCAGTGACGTTGAGGTCGAGGGGCGCCAGGCAAAGATCCTTGAGGACTTCGCCGGGGTGGGGGGGATTATGCATATTCATGGTGTCGCCTCCGTGGTCGTCTTCATCGTCGACTGAGCCTGAACAAGTAAATGGAGTGCGGTGGGCATCTATCTAAACTGGCGGCAGTCCCAGCTCCTCCAGAAACTTGTTGTGTGTTTTTGCGGCCTCGGCAATGCGCTGGTCAATGTCAACCAGATTCTTGTGAACCTCGGCCAAGTCTACTTCCGGCTCGGGTACCGCGGTACTGACATAGCGGGAGATATTGAGGTTATAGTCAAACTTTTCGATTTCCTCCATGCTCACCCGACGG
>JAUIMA010000419.1 GCA_030432675.1 Candidatus Hydrogenedentota bacterium
CTCTTTGAAAGTGCCTTTCGAGAGTTGGAAATCAGCGACCCGGAAGGGGCGCGAACCCGAGACCTCTATAAGCGCGCCATTAATTCAGAATTCAGCTATCGTGACTGGGATCAAAACGAGGATGATGTCTTGGCCTTCCTCGAAGAGCAGGCGGCGGTTCTCGAGATTATCGAAGAGGCGGCCAAAAAGCCAGCTTCCCGTTACGCGCTCTCTTTCGAGCGGGCTGTTCTAAGCGATGCGAAACACCTTTCACATGTTCAGGTACTGTCCCTGCTCCTCATGCTGAAGGGAGGGGCGTTGCTGGAGAAGAAGGAGGTGGATAGGGCAATTCGCATCCACGATCAGGTACTGCGTTTGGGCCGCAGTATTGCCGCAGAGCCTATCCTCCTGTCCCACCAGGTTCGTGTGGATACCAATTACGATGCGCTACGTTTGATGGAGCGCATTCTGAATGAGGAAAACCTGAGCGAGCGACAGCTCGCTCAGCTTGCCCTGAACTATGCATTGGCACTGCCGACCGACACGCTCGAACGGACTTTTTATGGTGAACGATGTATGCTGGTCGGGAGTATCGAACAGATCTATGAGGGATATCTGGATCCCATCGAAGGGGGTGGTCTGGAGGGTATGACCCGTATGCGGAGCCTCCCACCGGGGATTCGGGACTATTTCCGGATGAATGACCAGTTGCAAATCTACCGCGCCTGCGATGTGGCTGTTTCCGAGATGGAATGGCCCGAGGTCGTAAGGTTTTCCGCCACGGAGAAAGGCTGGAGTAAGCGGCACGCCGAAGCGAAGTCTATCGCGGAGCACTTTGTGCCCCGGGTGGTCAATGGAAGCCATGTATTCGTGCGCGATGTTGCGATATTTCGCATCGCCCGCGCGACCATCGCGGTAGAAAAATTCATGCTCGCCGAAGGGCGCTATCCGGATAACCTGCGGGAACTCGTGCCCCAATACCTTCCTTCGACACCGATGGACCCTTACGATGGCGTTCCGCTCCGTTATTACACCGGATTTATCGAATCCCAACCGAGCTACATGATGTACACCATCATGGAAGACGGTAAGGATGAGGAAGGTGCCCAGTGGCACGTGGGTAACAAGCAAGGCGAATCTGGCGACTTGGGGGTCTTCATCCGCCGCCCTTGACCAACCATTCTGTCGTGGTGCCGTCGCCCACCGGTGCGGTATTCGGGCGAATACTTCCCGCTGGTGCAGCGACCTCATTTGATACCCGTGTCTGAATGGTCTTACTATGCCCACGTTTCTTGTCCCCCCGCAGCTACGGAGATCCTTCGGTAATGACCGACGAAAAGAACGATACCCCGGAAACGGAAGCCACCGATACGACCGAAAACACCGACGGTGCGGAGTCAACGGCGGAACGCGATAGTCCCACCGAGGAAGAGGCCAGCGTAATCGAAGCCTCCGCGCCCCGTGTACCGCGTCTGTCCGTCCTTTTCCCCCTGATTGTGACCGTGGTCCATCTGGCCACCACTTTCTACTTCATCGAGACAAGCACGACGCCCTTCCGTACCTATGTGGGCATCGGCATCGCGCCGCTCGTGGCCGCCGTATTGCTCCTGGGGTGGTGGTTGCTTTCCCTTTCCATTCCGCTGAAGGAACGGCTGGTGGGCGTGGGGGCCGCTGCCCTCGCCGTCGCCGTTCCTCTGCTGACGGCCCGGCCGTTTGACGTCTTCTATTTGATTTACTTGTTGCCCGCCGTAACCACCGCGGTGGTGGTCATGGCCGTTGCTACCCAGGGAATGGCCTGGGAGGCACAGCGTAAAGGGCTGCTCGTCGCCCTTGGCCTCTGTGCCGTGGCCTTCTGCCTCTTGCAGGTCGTCGGCGTCAATGGAAACATGGCTCCCCTGCTGGGATGGCGCTGGGAGGGGGCCGACCCGATTGTGGGGCAAGAAAATAAAGTGGCTGCTGTGCCGAAGACTGCCGCGCCGACGGACTGGCCCGGATTTCGCGGTGCGGAACGGGAAGGGCGCAATCGTGTAGATACCTTTGGGCTTGATTGGGAAAACAATCCGCCCAAAGAACTTTGGCGCCGACCCGTGGGGCCGGGGTGGTCTTCCTTTGCCGTGGTGGGCGACTATTGCTTCACGCAGGAGCAACGGGGCGAGCAGGAAGCGGTGGTGTGTTACGCCGTGGCCACGGGCGAGCAAGTGTGGATTAATCTGGTGGAGGCCCGTTTCGTCGAACGGATGGGGAATGGTCCCCGGGCTACGCCCACCTTTCATAAGGGAATGCTCTACACCCAGGGGGCCACGGGTATACTCCAGTGTATTGACGCGGCCACCGGGGCCACCCAATGGCAACGAGACATTGCGGAAGACGCGGATACGCGAATTCCCACGTGGGGCTTTTGCAGCTCGCCCCTGGTGGTCAACGACCTGGTGATTACCTATTCGGCGGCCGGCGACGGCAAGAGCCTCTTGGCCTACAATGCCGCCTCCGGAGAGCCGGTGTGGACCGCTGGTAAAGGTGGCAACGGTTACGTGTCTCCCCAGTTTGGCGAGGTGGCACTCACGCCCCAGGTACTCATCAGCAGCAACTACGGCATCGAAGCCTTCGACCCGAAAACGGGGGCGCCGCTCTGGGATCAGGAGTGGGATATTCGCGGTAATCCGCGGGTGGCTCAGCCCTTCGTGATGGACCTCTACAGCGTCATCGGCGGCGGGGGACAGGGCAAAGGGGCCCGGCTCATCAAGGCGGATGTGGACGCGGAAACCAAGGAGTGGACGACGAAGACCATTTGGACGAGCGACCGTTTCCGGCCCTATTTCAATGACTTTGTCTACTACTACGGCTTTTGCTACGGCTACGATGGCAATCGACTGGCCTGCATGGATACGACGGACGGCAAGGTCCGCTGGACGGGCGACCGGGTCGGTGGACAGATTCTGCTGCTCTCCGAGTTTGAGATGTTGCTGGTATTGACGGAAGCGGGTGAAGTGCTCGTCATCCCGGCCTTCCCCGAAGAGGGGAACATCATCGCTCGCATGCAGGCCCTCGATGGCAAGACCTGGAATCATCCGGTGGTGTCGGGCGGAAAGCTCTTTGTGCGCAACGATTCCGAGGCTGTCTGCTACGAACTGCCTCCGGCTCCCGTCGAAGAAGTAACTCCGGAAGCAGAAGCGGAAGCCGCCCACTGAGTACGGGAAAAAAAGGAAGTTTAACCACGAATGGACACGAATTAACACGAATAGATTTGGGATGTATACGTGACCGTGTTGGTCTCTTGCACGTGCTCGAAGAGAAAGTTTTTCCGTGACCTTCTGTGCATTCCGGGGTAGAAATCCTTTTGTAAGTTGACCACGGAAAGCACGGATATTCACGGAAAAAACTATTCCGGCCGATGCAATCGTCGATTTAACGGACTCAACATATCCATTCCTCTGCGAAAATCAGCATTTCCCAGCGGGAAGGCCCCAGAAATCCCTCATTCGTGTCCATTCGTGGTTCAACAACGCACCCATTCCGGGGTCGATTTCAAAAGGGATACCCAACGCCACCCGTGTCTATGGGTTGTAGAAGTGAGCGGGCACCGATACAATATTTAGACGTGTTGCCCCCCTTTCTGCTATAATTACTTGTCGAAAGTATGTATTCTCCGTATTCAAAGCAGGAAGGCCCCCGGTGTTTAACCGCAGGTATATTTTTCCCCTTGTGATCGCCCTGGTGCTCCTAACCCTACCCGGCTGTGCCAAGCGCCACCACGACCGCGATCTGCGTGGTGCCCGGGCTAATTTCGAGCCCACGCTCAAAGAGGTGGCCATGGCCTACACGGAAACCTGTGTCGGGGGCGACCGGGAATCCAACAACTGCGCCCACTTCCTGTCTGACGCTTTCATTCGCGCGGGCTATACCGAATTACTGGATTCCGAGCTGATTACCGAGCGATGCACCTGTGGTGCGGGTCGGGTGGTGCGTGCCCAGGAAATGCTCAAGTGGTTCCAATCCAAATCGAAGCGCTTTCACTCGGGCCGACTCGAGGCGGGTACGGGATACTGGGCGACCTACCAGGAAAAACCCGGGCGCCGTCACGTGACGATTCTCGACGCCAACACAGGCCGATTTTACGGCACCGCCGATTGCAAAAACTGGCCCGTGCAGTGGAACTACCAATGGTAGGCCGTGGGGGAGCCATACGATGAGTCCGGAGGCGGCAGAAAAGAAACTCCGCGCCAAGCGGAAGGCCGCAGCAAAAAAGCCTACCGCTAAAAAGAAGCCAGCGGCCAAGAAGAAGTCCAGTCCCGCGAAAAAGGGCCCAGCCAAGGGAACGAAGGGCGACTCGCCCGCCGCGCCGTCGGGTCCGCGTTGGCCCTTACCTTCCTTCGGGGGCAAACGGGCACTGGTGTTTGCGCTGAAGGCGGGATTTATCTTCGGGCTTATCTTCGTGACAGTTACAGGCTGTTGGATGCTGGCCTATCTCTTCGTGAATCCGCCCGCCACGCCGCTCATGTTGCTGCGCCACTTTCAGGAGGAGGAAGATATCCGCAATCGCTGGCGGAGCTACGACGAAATTTCTCCCGAGTTTCTACTGGCCGTGGTGGCCGCAGAAGACCAACTTTTCTTCGAACACCGTGGTTTCGACGTGAAACAAATTCAAGCGGCAATTGAGACCCATCTCGACGGCGGTAATCTCCGTGGTGGAAGTACTATCAGTCAGCAGGTGGCCAAGAATCTGTTTCTCTGGCCCAATCGCTCTTGGATACGAAAAGGCCTGGAAGTCTACTTCACGGTGGGCATCGAAGTCTGCTGGCCCAAGCGTCGCATTCTGGAGATGTATGTAAACGTGGCCGAATTTGGCCCCGGTATCTATGGGGTGGAGTCCGCCGCACGCCATTATTTCGGAAAAACTGCCCTAGAATTGACCCGGGAAGAGAGCGCCCTGCTCGTCACCGTGCTCCCCGCACCCCGGAATCGCTCCCCCCTCCAACCCACCGAATACCTCCGGGAGCGTCAGGCGTGGGTCTTGGGTCAGATGCACAATCTCGGCGGTCCCTCCTACCTCAAATAGCTACGTTGCAGGCTGTTTCTCTTCATCGCCTCTGTTTACGCCCAAGAAAACTCTTGACAGAATGTCTGGTATGCGTTAATTTGGAAACAGCGTGTGGCGATGTGCGCCATGGTTGACTTGCCTTGCGGGGTATTCGGGAAGATGCCCGCCGCAATGGAACGGCCTTCAGGCCAAATCACGTCATCAATGGGACTCGGCGTGGGAGGATCGACAATGAAACTGCACTTTCTCACCAAGGCACTTTTCCTGGGATTGACCTGCGTGCTGGTCTTTTCCGGTTGCGAACCGCCTACCGTAACCCTGCAAGAGGTCGCCACCGACCTGCGCAACCAACTGACCTCGGCCGACACGAATAGTGACGGCCAATTGTCGTTTCAGGAGGCCCAGGCGGCCAACAGTGCCCTGACGGAAGCCCAGTTCAATGCCATCGATTCCAACAACGACGGCTTACTATCCTCCGCCGAGCTGGATGCGGCCGCAGGCGTAGGTGGCGAGGGCGAGGGTGAAGGCGAAGGCGAAGGCGAAGGCGAAGGTGAAGGTGAAGGTGAAGGCGAAGGTGAAGGTGAAGGTGAAGGTGAAGGTGAAGGTGAAGGTGAAGGTGAAGTAACGCTCCGTTCGTTGTCCCAATCCCTCTTAGGCGATTTTGATGAAGCCGATGCCGACTTTAACGACGGCATTTCCCGCGAAGAAGCCATG